>PASM01000001.1 GCA_002711965.1 Chloroflexota bacterium
GCTTCAACTATTTCATATAACCTAGGAGGATTTGAAACTGATATTCCAGAAGCTATGGTTGGGATTTTTGCATCAAAAGTCCATTTTGTCTGATTATGCTCAGCGACAATTGGCTCAATAGATTTTGATTGAGCTGCGTGAAGTTTTGGTAAATAACATTTTTTACTTTTTGAAATATCTAAAAATCCTCTCCATGTACCTAATAATAAAGAGCCATTACCTGTAGGAAAAATAATATGGTCAACGTCTCCTAAATCAGAATAAATTTCATATGCAAAACTTTTCATTCCTTCAGAAAAATAAGGAGATAGATTATGTGATAAATATGGAATATTGTTTTTTTTAGAAAATTCTTTTGCTGCAACAGTAGAATTTTCTCTTGGGCCTGAAATTTTATGTAATTTAGCTCCAAATATAGAGATTTGATCAAGTTTCCCTTGCCCTGCAGTATCTGGAACAAAAATATGTGCTTTTATATTACTAGCTCCTGCATATGCAGATAAAGACGCTCCTGCATTTCCAGAAGAATCTTCAACAAATTCAGAAACTTTTTCTTTTTTGGCAATATTAATTACCAATGAGCTTCCTCGATCTTTAAAAGATCCCGTTGGTGACATAAATTCTAATTTTGCAAAAAGATTATTTAATCCTAGTTTTATGCCAATTTTTTTCAAGGGTATTATTGGTGTATTCCCCTCACCTAAAGTAAATGATTCTTCATCATTTTTAAGTGAATCGAGAGGATCTATACAGTTTTTAGAAATATCTTCACAAACCAAAAGTTCATTGCATCCTTTTTCACAATAAATTCTTGATATAGAATTATCTTCTTGAACTTGTTTACACTTATAACATTTTAATGAGTAGCTTTGCATTTTGAATCCTTAATTGAATTATCTCCGATAACAAAAAATAATCAAAGAAAAAAAGGACTCTCCAACTCAAAATTACTGTAATATTTTAAATTATAAATTTTAAAAATAAATAAATTATGAGATTAAAAGATTGTCAAAATTTTCACGACTTTAGAAAACTTGCTAAAAAGAAGCTTCCGTCTCCTATTTTTCATTATATTGATGGAGCAGCGGAAGATGAAACTACTTATAGAAGGAACACAAGTGCTTACGAGGATGTTGATTTAATTCCAAATGTATTAAGAGGAGTAGAAGATATAGATCTTTCTACTACAATTTTTGGAAAAAAATTAGCTCTTCCTTTTTATTGTTCACCTACAGCACTACAAAGATTATTTCATCACCAAGGAGAAAGAGCTGTTGCAAAAGCTGCTGAAAAATATGGAACAATGTTTGGCCTATCTACTATTGGAACGGTTCCAATTGAAGAACTAAGCGAGTTTGATACTCCAAAAATGTTTCAATTTTACTATCATAAAGATCATGGAATAAATGATGCTGTTTTAGATAGAGTAAAGGCATCATCTTTTGACGTAATTGCTTTAACTGTAGATACCATTACCTCAGGAAATAGAGAAAGAGATTTAAGAACAGGCTTTACATCTCCTCCTAAACTTACTTTAAATAGCTTATATAGTTTTATTTCAAAGCCAATGTGGGGTTTAAATTACGTTTTAAGAGATAAATTTGAATTACCACTTTTAAAAGATAGTGTAAGCGAGCTTTCAAATGTATCTACTTCGATTGGAAGTTATTTTTCAACAATGCTTGATCAATCAATGAGCTGGGATGATGCTGAAAAACTTGCATCTGATTGGGGTAAAGATTTTGCTCTAAAAGGTGTAGTAAGCGTTGAAGATGCAAAAAGAGCTGTGGACATAGGATGTACAGGTATTATCGTTTCAAATCACGGTGGAAGGCAATTAGACGGACAAGTAGCTAACTTTGATGTTCTAACAGATATCGTTGATGCAGTTGGAGATAAAATTGATGTTATATGCGAAGGTGGAATACAGAGATCTACTCATATGCTTAAAGCACTATCAATAGGAGCAAAAGCCGTTGCAGGTGGAAGATTATATCTTTACGCTTTGGCCGCTGCAGGACAAGCTGGTGTAGAGAAAGCGCTGGGTCTTTACAAGACTGCTTTAGAAAGAGATATGAAACTTATGGGTTGCACTAACATAAGTGAACTAAGCAGAAAAAATCTAAGATTTAGATAATTTTAAAACTAAATTTCTTTTCTAAAAACCTCTAAAATTTGATCAACATATTCAGATTTACAGGATTCTCCCATTAATCCAATCCTAAATACCTTACCAGCAAAGTCTCCAAGTCCCCTACCAATTTCAATATTGTAATCATAAATCAGTTTATTTCTGAATTCAACATCATCAATATGTTCAGGTTTTGTTACTACAGTTAGTTGATCAAGTCTATCTTCAGGAGATATAGGAAGATTAAGCTCTATATCACTTAACCCTTTTCGAAGCTTCTCAGCATTAATTTTATGTCTATTCCATCTATTTTCTAGACCTTCTTCTTCAAGCAGTCTAAGGGATTCATAAAGAGCATAAATTGAGCTTACAGCAACTGTATATTGAGGAATATGTTCATTTCCCCAATAATCGTTTACTAACGAAAGATCCAAGTACCATGAAGAAGGTTTGGTTTTTCTATTCTTAATATATTGATATGCTTTTTCAGACATAGCACAAGGGGATAATCCTGGGGGCGAAGCCAAACATTTCTGACTTCCCGAATATGCAAAATCTATATTCCAATCATCAAAAAGTATTTCAGTCCCTGCAATAGAAGTTACACAGTCAATCATAAATAAAGCATTTGTTTTAGAAACTATTTTTCCTAGCTCCTCAATATTTTGCAATACCCCTGTGCTTGTTTCAGCATGTGTTGCTACAACAAGTTTTGTGTCTGGGTTTTCTCTTAATGCATCTTCTAAAAGTGAAGGATCCATTTGTTTCCCCCATTCAGTTCTAATAGGAATAATTTCTAATTCTAATCTTTCAGCCATAAGTATTTGTCTTTCGCAAAAGTATCCATAGCTACAAATTATTACCTTGTCTCCCCTTTCAGCCAAACATGTAAGACCTGCCTCCATTCCTGATGAACCTGAACCACTTAAAGCAAAAGCATGGTCTTTGGTTCGATATAGATTTTTAAGCTCAGTCCTTACATCATCAAGAATTTTAAAGAAGTCAGGATCTAAATATCCTAGTATAGGGTTAGACATAGAATGAAGTACATCTGGATTAGCAGATGATGGACCTGGTCCGAGAATAATTCTTTTATTTACTTTTAGAGGCTTCAAAGAAAATTCCTATTGATATATATTCTTAAGAATTAATTTATTATAACTGAAAGGACAAAATTATGGACCTTGGATTAAATGGCAAAAATGCAATNATTACAGGTGGTAGTGATGGGATTGGATTATCTGCCGCAATTTCTCTTTCTAGAGAAGGAGCTAATGTTGCAATACTGGCAAGAACTCAAGAAAAATTAGATAATGCTGTGAAAGAAATTGAAAAAGATGCCAAGGGAAAAGTTATGGCAATTTCAACTGATATNAGGGATGAAGCTTCAGTTAATAAATCAATAAATCAAGTAAGAAATGAATTTGGGAAAATAGATATATTAGTAAATAATGCAGGGACTTCTTCAGCATCTCCTCTTGAAGAAATGACTAATGAACAATTAACAGAGGACTTAAATCTTAAAGTTTATGGAGCAATTTATTGCGCTAGAGCAGTTATAGAAGATATGAAATCAACAGGATCTGGAAGTATAGTAAATATTACAACTCCTGGAGGAAAAGCCACAGCTGGAGGAAGTCAGCCAACTTCATTATCTAGAGCTGCNGGTATTTCTTTAACTAAAGCATGGTCTAAAGAATATGCATCTCAAAACATAAGAGTCAACACCGTGTGTGTAGGACTATTAAAATCTGGACAACATAGGACTAGAGTTGAAAACATACAAAAAGAAAAACCTGATTATACTCTAGAAGATCATTGGGAGATAATGGGAAAAAATGTTCCAATGGGAAGAGTTGGTGAAGCTATAGAAGTTGGAAACGTTATATGTTTTCTTTCATCATCAAAAGCTAGCTATGTTACAGGAACTGCAGTAAACGTTGATGGAGGAACATCTCCTGTAGTTTAATTATTTAGAAAATCTAGGGTGCAAGATAGAAAAACTTTAACTCCATTAATCATNGCTTTTTCATCAAAATCAAACCTAGTATTATGATGTGGATACTTATTACCTACACTTGCACCTAAAAGAAAATAAACACCTGGAATTCTTTGTAAAAATTCTGCCATATCATCACCAACACTTACAGGTTCTGTTGGTCCAACCAATGAATCATCTAAAACTTCTCTTGCTTTATCTCTAACCCAAGATGCAACTTCTTGTTCATTTACTACAGGACCAGCACCATACATAATCTCAGTGCTTGCTGTTGATCTCATAGATTCAGCACTAAGTTTACTTATTCTTTCCAAAGAAGAGTAGATTTTTTCTCTTACATCCTGAGAATAAGCTCTTATTGTACCTTCTATACTTACAGAATCTGGAATAATATTTGGAGCAAATCCAGACTCAATTTTCCCAAAAGTTAAAACTCCTGGGTCCTGAGGAGAAATTTCTCTACTTACTATTGTTTGAGCATTAGAAATTATATGAGATGCAGCTACTATTGGATCAATATTTAGGTGAGGTAAAGCTCCATGCCCTCCTCTTCCCTTTACTTCTAAAGAAAATGCATCTGCGGAAGCAAATACAGCTGAATCATTAACTCCCACAAAACCTGAAGGGAGTTGATTCCAAATATGTAAACCTAAAACTCTTTCTGGATGATAGTCTTCAAATAAACCATCATCAATCATTGCTAATGCACCTTGAACAATTTCTTCAGCTGGCTGAAAGCATAATATAATTTCACCTTTAATTGAATCTTTTAGAGATTGAAGAATCCTAGCAGTTTCTAGAAGAATTGAAATGTGACCATCGTGACCGCATGCATGCATAGCTCCGTTTTTTGAAGCAAAATCAAGTTCTGTTTCTTCAGTAATTGGCAAACCATCTATATCTGCCCTTATCATTATAGATCTGCCTTCTCCTAATCCCCCCTTAATTACTCCAACCACACCAGTTTTACCGTATTTTGTACTAATTGGAATCCCAAGTTTTGTAAGTTCGTCTTGTATATATTTTGAAGTTTTTTCTTCTTCAAATCCAAGTTCAGGNATTGCATGTAAATTTCTTCTATGAGAAATAAGATTAGAGTCAGATTCACTTAATAATTTTTTTATATCCATTTAGTAATTTCCTTGCCTTGCTTTAGATGCTGAAATACCTCTTTTTTCAAATTCTTTTTGAGCATTTTCAATGTTTTCATTTTTCCCATTCCAAATTTTTAAGGGAGCTGCTTGTAAGCCTCTTCCATATGAATAAGTAAGTTCCCATGGGGACTTATTCTTTTTTGAAAAAATATTTATTTCATTTAAATTATCTATTGATTCTTGATCNTCCTGCCCTCCAGATAAAAATGCTATACCTGGCACTTCTTTTGGGACTGTATTTTCAAGCACATCAACAGTATATTTTGCGACTTCTTTTGGATCTGCCCTATTTGAAGCTTCCTTACCAGAAAGAATCATATTTGGTTTTAGAACTATTCCTGGCAAGTACACATTGGAATCATCCAGATCATTAAATACTTTTTTCAAGGTTTTAGTAGTTATTTCAGCACATCTATCTATTGAGTGATGTCCATCCATTAAAACTTCAGGCTCAACAATTGGAACTAATCCAACTTCTTGACTCAAAGCAGAATATAAAGCTAGATGATATGAATTAACATTTATTGCATAATCAGTCGGTAATTTATCGCTGATATTTATAACTGCTCTCCATTTTGTAAATTTAGCTCCTAAATTTAAATATTCTTCTAACCTTCCTCTTAATCCATCAAGGCCTTCAGTGATTACTTCTCCTTCGCTTANAGGGAGAGGATGAGTAGATTTATCAACTTTAATGCCTGGAAGAATATCCTTATTATTTAACAAATCTACAAATTTTTCACCTTCAGAACTANTTTGTCTTAGAGTTTCATCAAAAAGTATAACTCCACTAATGTAGTCCGAAATAGAATGAGTTTGAAATAAGAGTTGTCTCCAATCTCTTCTTTTTTCTTCCGTTGATTCCACATTTATAGAATCAAATCTTTTTTTTATAGTTCCAGTACTTTCATCAGCAGCTAATATCCCTTTGTTTGGCATTACCATATGGTTAGCCACTCTATTCAACTCTTTTGTATCCATTAATCTCTCTCCAAATCATGAAATAAAAATAATAGTAAAAACTATATATAATTACATAAAATCTATAGCATGTTTGAATAAATTGAAACTGGCAATACCAACTCAAAAAGAGTATTTCTTTTTGAGTTTTAATTTATTGCCAAAAATTTAAATATAAATATATCAAAAGTTTAATTTGAAACTAAAATATACTTATAAGATGATGATTTGAGGATATCTATAAAGAATTTTTAAAACGCTTAGATATTCTTTTAGAAAACTAAGATTTACCCTTAGATTTATTTACCTTTAGAGCTCTTCCATCAACTTCATGACCATCCAATGCTGATATAGCATTTTCAGAAGAAGCGTCGTCCATTTCTACGAAACCGAATCCTCTTGATCTATTGGTTTCTCTATCTCTAATTACCTTAGCGCTTACAACGTCTCCATGCTCAGCAAATAGGTCCTTAAGACCATCGTCATCTATACTCCAAGGTAGGTTACCTACATATATGTCCATTTATTATCCTTATTTTTTAATACTTTAATATTAGAACATTTTTTATGTGATTTCGCATACATAATATTGCACAAAATAATTGAAATTTAATCGAATTTATAAAATTAGGCTATTAAAAGTCAATAAATCTTAGTTTTTTGAATATTCGGATAATCAATAAAGAATCGATTAATTGGAGATTGAAAAAATAAAAGCTTAGTAATATGTTGGTATTAATCAAAATTACCAATATATACATTAATAATGACAAATAATGAAAATTTAAATTCATATCTGGAATCACAAAAATTTAGCCCAGACTTAAATATCATACTTAAAACAATTGCAGATACTTGTTTTGATATATCTGAAACTATTAGATCTTCTGGTATCAAAAACCTCTTAGGTAAAACTGGAGAAATAAATGTTCANGGAGAAGAAGTTGAAAAATTGGACATATATGCAAATAATCTCCTGATAGATAATTTGTCAAAAACGGGAAAAGTTTTTCTTATGGGTTCTGAAGAAATAGAAACTGCTATAATCCCTGAAAATAATAATGATGCTCAATATGTTGTAGTATTTGATCCACTTGACGGGTCTTCAAACATAGATGTTGCAGTAACGATAGGAACAATTTTTGCTGTTTATAAAAAGGTAAATAACAATCAGAATGATTTAGAAAATTTATTACAAAAAGGAGAAAATGCAATAGTTGCTGGATATACAGTATATGGGTCATCTACAGTTATGTGTATTTCATCACCAGAAGATACATCTATGTTTTCTTTTAATAAAAGCGGGATTGCCTTAAAAACTCATTCATCTTTGTCACATGGAAATTCCAAAGTTTATGCAGTTAATGAATCAAACTGGAATACTTTTACTGAAAAAGATAAAAATTGGATAAATAAACTTAGATCAGGAGATGAAGGTAAATACACCGCAAGATATGTAGGATCTCTTGTTGCAGACTTTCATAGAAATCTCATAAAAGGAGGAATCTTTGCTTACCCTTCAAATCCAATCACAGGGGAAGGTAGATTAAGATTGATTTATGAATGCAACCCATTGTCGTTTATAGCTGAAAACACTTCAGGAAATGCAAACGATGGAGAAAAAAAGATATTAAAAATCAAGCCTTCTGATTTACATCAAAGAGTAGGGTTTTATATAGGAACGAAAGAAGAGATAGAGATCAGGGATAAATCTTAGATTACATTTAAGTCTCTAAAAATTGATCCTAGTTCAATAATTCCTTCATAATTTTTTTCTATTGGTTCAAAAGCAAAGCATAGCCTAGCCATATTTTGACCATCACCATTAGGTGCAAACATATCTCCTGCAATATATCCTACCCCTCTATCAAATACTTCATCTCTAACTTCAGCTAAATTTGAACCATCTGTCATTTCAAGCCATGTATAACAGCCACCAAGAGGTGAAGACCATTTTGCCTTGGTTCCAGAAAACACTTCTTCTAATCCTTTTTCCATAGATTCTTTTTTCTCTTTTAAGATNTTGTCGTAATTGCTTTTTTGCTGTTCTAGATTACTTCTTAAGTAGCCATCAATTGCGTAAGCTGCAAACTGGTTAGGACCNGATCCAACCTTAACTGATAAAGCTCTATCAATAACTTCATTACTTGCTGTGAAAAAACCTAATCTTAAACCAGGTGCTATTAGTTTGGAGAAAGATCCAACATAAATTACCATACCGGAATCATCTAATGAAGCAAATGCGGGTTCTGGTTCTCCTTCAAATCTATTGTCTACGTAACAATCATCTTCTAGTATAGGGATTCCATACTTATGACATATATCTATAATTTGCAATCTTCTAGCTTTTGGAAGAGTTGAACCTGTTGGGTTTTGGTGTTCAGGAATTGTATATAACATCTTTGGCATAACACCATGTTGATTTTTTATATTCAAAATCGTTTCTTCTAGTTTTTCAGGTATTAGACCTTCATCATCCATTGGTGAACCAACAGTATTTGCATTGTAATATGTAAGCTGCTTTGTAGTTCCCATATAAACAAACTGTTCAGTAATNACATAATCTCCTGGATCAATCAATGCTTGTATAATCAAACCATTTGCTTCTCCGGAACCATTACATAAAACTACAGAATCTTTATCAGTTTTTATTCCTCTATCAGAGGCTATTTTATTTGCAGTAAATTCTCTTAAAGATTCATCGCCTTGAACATGAGGATAATAAGCCATTTCTTTTGATACTTTTTCCAAATTTGCATCAACCTTAGATTTCAAACCATCAATCAACCCATACATTGGTACTTCTTCAAATGGCGGATATGCCACTGCAAAATCATACTTTGCATGTAAAGTTATTATTCTGTCTGCATCTGTCGATTTTTCAGACCATAAATTATCAAAATTAAAGCTACTCATCTTACCCTCTATTTCACTATGAAATGTTGTATAATAGAGGTATACACTCTATTTTTTTATCAGGCAAGTTAAAAACCCGTATTAAATACAAGTTCTTATTTTTAATAAAATTCAATAGAATAGAGTATCTGAGTAATTAACAAAGGAGAGAAATTTGGTTCAAAAGTCTAATGAGGATAATTCATCTTTAGAAAACGATTTTGAGGAAGAGTTTGAAAACGAAGAAGGAATTCACAGAACAAGTGAAACCGGTATAGAAGATGAAGCTAATGAAGAAGAAAAAGATCTGAAATCTTTCTCTAGTTCTGAACTTACAAGTTGGGAGCAGGAAAGAGATTCCAAAGTAGCTAATAAAAAGAACAAGGATGATTCAGAGTTAAGTAATGATACTGTAAGAATGTATCTAAAGGAAATTGGGAAAGTAAATCTTTTATCCGCAAGCGATGAAGTTATCCTAGCTAGATCAATAGAGACTTCTATTCGTCTAAAAAAACTAATGGCCTTACCTTCTGATTTTTCTGAAGAAGCTATAGATTACTCAACAGATTTTTTCCAAAATCATGAATTGAATGCTTTTGTTATAACTAAAACATTAGATAGATTTTCTGAACTTTCTAAACTTATAAAATCTTTAAAAAAATTCTTAAACATTAAAGAAAATATTACTTTATCTGACCTAGCAATTAATGAACAAATAAAGGAAATAATAGACGGACAAAAAGTTGATGAAATTTTTATGAATGCAGCCAAGTATGTTTCTGACTCTATTGGTATACCTTTAGAAGAAGCTGAAGAAAAGTTAATAGACCTTTCTGTTCTTAGAAGAATTATACCTGAAAATTATCTTATTTCTTCTAATCTTGATTTAGAAAAACAGATAAAAAATCAATCAAAAATAATTGAAGAAATAACCAAGAATTCCATAATGTATCACATTAGGACAATCAAAGAAGAAGGAGAAAAAGCTAGGAAACATCTAGGAGAAGCAAACTTAAGATTAGTAGTTTCTGTAGCAAAAAAACATCTCAACAGAGGGTTATCAATGTTAGATCTAATCCAAGAAGGAAATATTGGACTTATGAGGGCTATAGAAAAGTTTGATTTCAGGAAAGGATTTAAGTTTTCAACATATGCCACTTGGTGGATAAGGCAAGGAATAACTAGAGCTATTGCAGATCAAGCAAGAACAATTAGAATCCCTGTACACGTTGTTGAAACCTTAAATAAAATAATGAGATCAAGAAGAGAGCTCGCACAAGAATATAATAGAGAACCAACTATTAAAGAATTGTCAGAAAGATTAGAAATGGAACCTAAAAAAGTGGCTGAAATTCTAAAGATGGCTCAAGAACCCGTATCTCTAGAGACTCCAATTGGTGAGGAGGGAGAGAATGAATTAGGAGATCTAATTGAAGATGATTCTACACCCACACCACCAGAGGTTGCTGCTCAGTCATCTATGAGAAGCCATATTGATACAGTTTTGAGTCAACTAAACGATAGAGAACGAAAAGTTTTGGAATTAAGATTTGGAATAACTGATGGGAAACCAAGAACTCTTGAGGAAATTGGAAAAGACTTAAGCCTAACTAGAGAAAGAATCAGGCAAATTGAAAGAAAAGCTCTTGGAAGACTAAGATCTGACAGGGATGTTTCTGATCTAAAAGAACTAATCAGCTAAATTTAAAACATTCTTTATAGACTAAACAAAAATACATAGTATAATTTTTTTCAGAAAAAATTTATTTTAGGAGTATTTATTTGTCTAAAAGATTATCATACAAATCGTCTATTGACTGCTCAGACATTTTTACTGAAGAGTTTCAAAACCTATTAGTAAAACTACATGATAAGTTCAATAAAGAAGTTAGTGAAATAAGAAAAGAAAGAATAGCTAACCAAGAAAAAGCTCGAAACGGCATAATGCCCAAACTTCTTGAATCCTCAGAAGCAAACGGTGAATGGGAAATATCTGAATTGCCCGAAGACTTAAGGACTCCTGGAATTGAAATTTCTGGACCAGCTGGAATTGCATCTATGTTAATAAATGCTCTAAATCCAGGACCTGGTGGAGTTAGAGCTGAAGGAGATTTGGATGACGATGAAGATGCTGCGGGTCATACACTTGAAGACTCTGTTTATGCCGCTAGAAATAGAATGCAAGCAACATTAGGCACTCTTCAATTTGATAATGAAACAACTGGTAAACATTACGAGTTAGAACCAGGGAAAATACCTTTCTTTATGCATAGAGAAAGAGGACTACATTTAGACGAAACAATGGTTACTGTAGATGGAGATCCAATTTCTGCAACTGTTTTAGGAACAGCGCTTACACTATTTTTTGGAGGTAGAGAACAACACAAAAAAGGACAAGGTGTATATTTTTATATCCCTAAAACTGAATCTGCTAGAGAAACAAAATTCTATAATTCTTTATTCACTGAAATAAAGAATTCTGTAAGTGAATTAAGTGATTTAAATATTAAGGGAATTATACTTATTGAATCCCTTCCTGCAGTTTTCCAAATGGAAGAAATGCTTTATGCATTGGGAGAATACGCAGCAGGATTGAATGCAGCAAGATGGGATCTTAAAGCAAGTATTCTTGAATATGTAATGCATGATGATAATTTTGTATGGCCTGATAGATTTGATGTAACTATACAAAATACTGAATTCATGTCAAATATTTTTAGGAGATTAGTTGCTATTTGTCTAAAGCACAATGCAGTTCCTATAGGAGGAATGGCTACTGCACTACCATCTAGAGATGAAGAGGTAAATATAGAAGCTGCCAAATCAATAAAGGCAGATAAGGAATGGGAAGCAAAGCAAGGATTTCTTAGAGCATGGGTTGCTCATATATACCATATGGATCCTGCGGCTGAGCCATTTAAAAAACTTAGAGGTTCAGGATGGGAGCCAACAGAAGAAATGAAAAATCCTGACAACTACCCAGTTAAAATAGAAAATCCTAATGGAACATTAACCAAAGAAGGTACAAGACAAAATATTAGAACTCTTCTTGAGTATGTTGAAGGATGGCTAAACGGTAGAGGTGCAAAAGGTATTGATAGATTAGCAGGAAGACCAGGAAAAAGGCCAGCATTGATGGAAGATTTAGCTACTGCAAGAATATCTACTGGACAAATTGCTCAACGAATAATTCATAAATCAGTTTCTGAAGATACAGAAGAAGAACATACATTCAAATTAGTAAAAGAAATTATTATAGATGAGACTAAAGACATCATAAATCTTCTTGGAGAAAACGCTTCAGATATACAGAAAACAAATTATAATAAGTCTTCTAAAATCGCTATGAAATGGATAAAAAATTACACAGAGTATGAGTTTAGGTCATTGGGATCTTACACAAGAGATGACCTAGAAAAAATTGCAGACAGTCCTGACGCATTCTAAACTTTATTTAGTTTTCTTATTCTCTGTCCAGCATTACCCATACCGATTTCAGCTATGAATATATTTCCTTTGGAATCAACTGAACATCCATGAACAGCTTCACATATTTCAGGGATCCCTCTCCAGCGGGTAATAACTTTTCCGCTTGAAACATCCCATATAGAAATTCCGCTTCCTTCACTTTGTTCAACTACATATGCTATTTCATTTTTAAAATAAATATCTCCTGGTCCAGCTAATCCATCAGTCCAAATATCTAATAATTCTCCTTCAGGAGAGAAAATTTGTATTCTGTTATTCTCTCTATCGCATACAAAAACTCTTTTATCTTGATAAACAGCAAGTTGATGAACTATTGCAAATTGACCATTCCCTGTACCATGTTCTCCCCAAGATATTTCATGTTTACCTTCACTGGAAAATCTATGAACCCTTCTGTTACCATATCCGTCACTAACAAAGATTTTTCCGTCTGGTGATATAGAAGAACCTGTAGGCATATTAAATGGGTTCCCCTGAGTTCCATCTGTAGTAAGAGTAAAATTTGCAAATCCAAATTCGCCTAATTCCATTACACATTCACCATTTGGTTTATGCTTAGTAACTTGATGTGTTTGATGATCTGTTAGCCAAATATATCCTTCATTATCAATATTTAGACCATGAGGGATTCTAAATTCACCTCTTTGGTCACCTTGATTTCCCCAGGATCCTAAAAAATCTCCTTGATTAGACCATTTAGTTACAGGATGTTTGCCTCTAGAAAAAACCCATGCATTATCCTCAGAATCTATATCTATATCTGCACATTGACCTAAAACCCAATAATCAGGTATTTTTTTTGGCCAATTTGGATCAACCTCATACTTAAATTCTCCATCTCCTACTATCATTTAATTATTCCTTTCCCATTTTCTTAGCGATGCAACTTCTCTTGGTGGATCTTGATTTGATCCATATGCGGTATAAGATACTTCTGCTATATAAACTGATCCTTCTGAATCTACAGCC
The DNA here is from genome assembly GCA_002711965.1 of Chloroflexota bacterium. The sequence continues at coordinate 13,598 of PASM01000001.1, forward strand.
ATTCCATGAGGCCCAATAAACTGATCTGGATTTTCTCCTAAAGTGCCTTTTCCAAAAGTTGAAACTTTTTCTCCTTTTTCATTAACAATCACAACTCTCAAACCTAGATTTGGAACTTCTGCTTGAACATCAGGGGCTCCAGCTTCTGCAACATAAATTTCTTTTGAATATTGATCTGAGTAAATAGCAATAGGTCTATGAAAATGCCATTGATCTAAGTAATTGCCTTCAAAATCAAAAATTTGAACTCTAAAATTCTCTCTGTCACATAAAGCTATTTTATTATTATCAAAAATACTAATATTATGTGGAAGAGAAAATTCTCCATCCTCTGAACCTGATTTCCCCCAGCTTTTTATATGATCTCCATCAGAATTAAACTTATGAATTCTTGAATTTCCATAGCCATCAGAAACAAAAATATTTCCAGTTTCTTCGTCTATCGCAACATCAGTAGGTCTATTAAAAAAACCTCCTTCTTGCCATGGAGATGGCTTATCTTTTTCACCTATNGTAAATAAAAGTTCACCATTTTTATTTCTTTTTTCAACAACATGAGCTAAGTCATCAATTAAAAACAAATCATCATTTTTGTCTATTCTAATCCCGTGAGGTCTATTAAACTCACCAACACCCCAATGGTCTAAATAGTTCCCATTTTTATCAAAAATTATCAATGGATACAATCCTCTATTAAAGACATAAACGTTATCATTAGAATCAGTAGCTACACTTGTAGCCTCTTGAAATCTCATNGGATGAGGAAGTTTAGCCCATAAAGGGACTGGTGAGTATTTTTTTATTTCTAAAGTCATAATAAATCCTTATTTTTTTTCCCATTTTCTGATTGAAATTAATTCGCCTAGAGGCTGAGGATCTTGTTTCGACCCCCAAAATGTCCAGGCAACTTCTCCAACATAAACATTTCCTTTTGAATCAGTAGTAACACCATGTGGAGCAACAAATTGATCATCATCTTGTCCAGGTAGNCCTCTTCCAAAGGCTCCAATCTTTTCGCCTTCAGGAGTCAAAATTACAATCCTGTTACCTAAGTCTTTTACTCCTATTTGAACATCTGGAGGTCCCATTTCTCCAATATAAAGGTTTTTGTCTCCATTTTTTCCTTCAGTTACAGACATAGGATGATGTAAATGCCATTGATCAATGAAATTCCCTTCTAAGTCAAAAATTTGAAGTCTAAAATTTTCTCTATCAGCAACAATCACCTTATCATCTCCTAACATTGAAATATTATGTGGTAAAGAAAATTGACCTTCTTCAGAACCAGGAACACCCCAACTTTTTATATGATCTCCATCTGGTGAAAGTTTATGTATTCTAGAATTCCCATAACCATCAGATATAAATAATTCTCCAGTTGNNGGATGAATTGCTATGTCAGTAGGCCTATTAAACATTTCACCTCCCTGCCATGGAGCTTCTTTTCCTCTTTCACCAACAGTAAATATTATTTCACCAGAATTATTTCTTTTTTGAACAAAATTCCCTGGTCCATCATCTACNAAATAAATATTGTCATCACTATCAATTTCAATACCATGAGGCCTATCAAATTCTCCATGACCAAAAGATCTTAAGAAATTTCCACTTGGATCAAAAACACATACTGGGTCTGTTCCTCTATTAAATACGTAAACATTATCTTTAGAATCTACAGCTACTCCTCCACAATCTCCATAAAAAGATATGCCCATTGGAATTTTTGCCCAATTTTTCACTGGTTGATAATTCAAACTCATTTGTCCCCTCCTAATCAGTAATATAAGTCATTTTGACTAATAATAAATGTTTGAATAAATTTAATGAAGCTATAACATGAAATAAATTCACTATTTTCCAAGGGATTTATACATGCTTGCTCCTTACAGAGGATATCAAATCGCACTAATTGCGTTTTTATCAACAGGCCTATCAATAGGTATGTCGCAATATGCCTTTGGGCAATTCGCTACTCCATTGCAAGCAGAATTTGGATGGACAAAAACACAATTNAACGGGGCTTTGTCATTAGCTTTTATATCAGGAATCACNGGTCCAATCTTGGGGAAATGTGCNGATAAGTATGGCATAAAAATAGTTCTACTAATATCACTGCTAATGATTAGTCTTGGATTTTTATTAAGNCCNACAATAAGTAATTTATGGCATTGGTATTTATATAGTGCTTTAGTGTATGCAGGCTTTCCAGGAGCTACTCAAATAACTTCTGGTAAAATTGTCCCCTTATGGTTTCCCAAAACTAGAGGAAGAGTTATGGGTGCTGTAACTTCAGGAAATAACTTTGGAGGATTTACAATGCCAGCTCTAGCGGCATCTGTAATTACATTTTCAGGATGGGAAACAGCGTATGTAATTTTTGGNAGCATAATGTTTTTTTTAGCGGTAGTTTCATATTTCATTATTTCTGAATCAATGCAAGACATAGAAAATGAATCAATAAGAACAAATAGAAATTTAGATTTTATAGATCTTGCAAAAAAACAAGCGGCGATAGGCTTTGGAATAAAAGAGGCTTTAAAATCTTTTAGATTTTGGACTATTAGCCTTNCATTAATGATTGGTGTTTTGACTTATCAAGGGATATTAACTCAATTGACTCAATACCTAGAAGATGAGGGTATGTCTCAAAATATGGCAACTTCTTGCTTAATGATGATTGCAATTATGGGAGTGATTGGAAAAATTACATTTGGCAGAGCAAGTGAATCCTTTACAGCTAGAAAAACTTTGATACTAAGTATCTTTTTTCAAGGAGTAGGAACTTTAATATTATGCATTTCAGGAAATAGCACAATACTTTGGGTTGGGTGCTTTATATATTCACTTGGATTTGGAGCTTTTGGTGCCCTGATTTCACTAACTGTAGTAGAGCAATTTGGAATGAAAAACATAGGAAGCATGATGGGATTAAACGCTTTTTTAACATCTATTACCATGGCTCTTGGACCTTTAGTTGCAGGAATTATTCACGATCAAACAGGTTCATATCGAAATGCATTTTTTGGAATTGCTATACTTTTTTTTGCATCAATGTTTTTAGTTTGGATTTCCAAATTTGGGAAAGAGGCAAGCTAAATATCAAGTGACTCAACTACATTTTTAGCATAACTTATGCTTTGATAATCTTTATAAAATTGATCTCCGTTTTGAGTNCCTTCAATAGCCATATACCCCTTATATCCAGCCTTTTTCATTGATGTTATAGCGTACCTGTAATCAATTTCTCCGTCCTGCAAAGGAACTCTTATAAACACAGATCTTTGGTTTTCTGGATGATAGACAGTCTGAAGATTTTTACAATGCCAATAATTGGATATTCCGGAAACATTATCAATACAATCTTCAAATTTTTCTTCAGGTTGATCATAATTCCACAAAACATTACCCAAATCAGGATTAATTCCAAAATTAGACCTATCAACTAGTTCATACAAATATTTTGCTGACCAAGAATTATCTATTGGAGAATTTTGATGAATCTCAACTGAAATATTTACATTATTTTCAGATGCTTTATCACATGATTCTTTATAAATTTTAGAAAGGTGCTCATAAATCCACATTGTTGCCTCTTTAGATGAATCTTGAGATTTTATCCAACCTGTACCTGAAGCATAAGAACTACCTTCAGGGCTTCCAGGATATCTAATTGGAGCACTTATAGCTCCATTAACTACTTCTGCACCAGTTATTTTTGCATAGTTAATAGATTTATCCATTTTTTTAATATTTTCAGGACCATTTTTTGCCTCTGTCAAAGTNCCTCCACTCCTTATNCAACCTATATCTAAACCAAATCCTTTGATTTTTTTCCCAAATTCTAAAATTGACTTTTCAGACCCTCCTGTCTTGTCTAAAGTATCACTTCCAATTTCAAGAGCATCAAATCCCATATCTTTGACCTTAACTAAAAATTCATCAGTATAATCTTCAGGAGACAAGTCCCAAGGATCTACAGAGTTTGGGTAAAGAGTCATTCTTCTATTTGCGTAACAAAATTTCATATCGTCCCCCTTTTTTTATGGAGTTATACATAAAAAATAAGTAATTTGAATTTATATAAAAAAATATATCATATTTTGAAAGAACTATTAAAAGAAATTATTAAAAACCCGTCTATTATAGTTGTTATTATTGGAACTTTCTTTTTTTGGGCGTCTTTGTATTTATACGTACCTATACTTCCTAATCATTCAAAAGATTTAGGAGCTTCATCAGCCATGATAGGTTACATAATTGCATCTTATGCAATAGGACAAATCATACTAAGAATCCCTCTTGGTTTAGCAGTTGATATATGGGGAACAAAAATATTTTCTATACTAACAATGCTTTGCTCGGCGATAGGATCTTTTGGACTATTAATTTCTGATGGTCCGATTGATATATTTTTTGCAAGATTAATTACAGGTATAGCAGGTGCTGGATGGGTAGCAATAAGTCTACTCTTTGCTTCTCAATTTAAAAAACAATTATTACACTATGCAAGTTCTTTTATGATGGGAATAAATGGTGTAGCAATTACAGTTTCAACACTTCTTAGTGGAAGGCTTTCAGATTTGTATGGAGACAAGACTCCATTTTTTGCATCTCTAATTGTAAGCATATTAGGAATGATAATTCTATTTTGGGCCAAAAATGAAAAACCAAAAAGAATAAAAATAAGTAGAAAAAAAATAACAAATATTTTAAAAAATAATGTTTTACTAAGAGTATCTGCTATAGCTATAGGATTTCACTTTGTAACTTTCGGAGTAAATTTTGGATTTCTACCAATATTAATTGAAAACTTAGGTGGTACTAAAACAAATATTGGAGATATAACTACTTTGTCTCAGTTAGCGGGTATAACGGGCATGGCACTTTCAGCATGGTTTATAAGTANAATTGGAATTAGAAAAACAATGGTACTAGGTTCTTCTTCTATGATTGTGAGTCTAATATTTATTTCTTACATGGAAGATCTTTCAATTATAGCTGGATTACAATTTTTATCAGGATTTGGCAGAGGGATTCTTTATACACTTACAATAACTCTAATTCTTTTCAATTTTGANGATAATTCAAGAGGGTTAGCTATGGGAGCTTATCANGCATATTACGCCTTAGGAATGTTTTTAGGCCCCGCCATATCTGGAATTATAGTAAATAGTTTTGGAATTAATGCTATATTTTGGTTATCAAGTTTAATAACTCTAATCGCATTATTGATAGGAGTTTATAAACCATATAAAACAGATTTGAAAGGGGTAAATTAATTATGAAAAGTTATGAAGAACTTCTTGAAAAAGCAAAGGAATGGAGAGAATGGTACTATGATGGAGACCCAGGCACTCCGGATGTAGCTAAAAGTACTGAAGAAGCTTTTGATCTNATCAACGCTACTCTATTTGGACATATTTANCAAAGACCAAAATTAGATGCCAAAATACGGTCGTTATGCACAATAGCGGCATTAATTGTTTTGGATAAACCCAATCAACTTCCTGGGCACATTACAGGTGCTCTAAACTATGGATGGAGTAAAGAAGAGATAGTAGAATTAATAACTCAAATGCTTTTTTATGGAGGTTACCCAACAGCAGTAAATTCACTTGCTGCNGCTGCAAAAACATTTGAAGAATATGACAAAAGGCATAAATAAATCTTTAGGAGTAATTTTATGAATATGAGATTAGAAAAAGATTCGATGGGAGAATTAGAGGTTCCTTCTGAGGCTCTTTATGGAGGAAATACAAGAAGAGCTCAACTAAATTTTCCTATTTCAAATCTTCGTTTTGGAAGATCTTTTATAAAATCTTTGGGGCTAATAAAACAATCTGCGGCTGAGACTAACCTTGAATTAAATCTTATAGATAAAAAGTTAGCAGATGCTATCATCGATTCTGCACAAGAAGTTATAAATGGAGATCATGATGATAGTTTTGTCGTTGATATATTCCAAACAGGTTCTGGAACTTCTACGAATATGAATGTGAATGAAGTGATTTCAAATGTATCAATTTCAAAGCTTGGAGGAAAAATTGGATCTAGAGATCCAGTGCACCCTAATGATCATGTCAACAAAGGACAATCTTCAAATGATGTTATCCCGACTGCTATACATATAGCAGCAGCAATCTCAATAAAAGATGATCTATTACCATCAATGAAAACACTAGAGTCTTCTTTAGAAAAAAAATCAAAAGAATTTTGGGGAATTGTAAAAACGGGACGAACTCATTTACAAGATGCTACACCAATTAGACTAGGACAAGAGTTTAAAGGATATTATGGTCAGTTGAAAAATTCTATTAGAAAAATAGAAGCCGCAATGGAGGAGCTATCAGTTTTAGCACTAGGCGGAACTGCAGTTGGTACAGGNATAGGTATGGATCCTGAATTTTGCGGTCAAGTAATCAGAAGAATAGGTGAAAAGACTGGTATAAATTTCAGGGAGACAGATAANCATTTCCAATCTCAGTCAACTATAGATGGAATAGTCTCAGCTTCCGGGAATGTTAGAAGTTATGCTGTCAGTCTTATGAAAATAGCTAATGATATTAGGTGGCTTGGTTCAGGACCAAGGGCAGGCATAGGTGAAATTGCATTACCAGAAGTGCAACCTGGGTCATCAATAATGCCAGGAAAAGTTAATCCTGTTATAGCAGAGTCTGTTGCTATGATATGTGCACAGGTTATGGGAAACGATCAAACAGTAAGTATTGCTGGACAAAGTGGGAATTTTGAATTAAACGTTATGATGCCTGTTGCAGCACATAATCTTTTAGAATCAATTGAAATTTTATCAACAGGAAGCAGAAATTTTTCTGAGCAATGCATAGAAGGGCTTATTGCAACAGACAAAGGTCCTCAAATGGTAAATCAAGGATTAGCCATTTGTACTGCATTAGCTCCAAAAATAGGATATGATAAAGCAGCAGATATAGCGCATAAAGCTTCAAAATCNGGTGAAACAATTAAAGAAGTTGCTTTGAGAGAAACCCAATTGTCTTCAAGTGAACTTGATGAAATTTTAGAACCGTTAAGTATGACTGAACCAAAATAAAAAAAATAAAATTATAAAGGAGAAAAAATGAGTATAGAAGAAAAATTAAAAGAATTAGGAATTGATTTAAAAGCGCCTCCTACACCGGTCGCAAATTATATACCTGTACAACAAACAGGCAATTTAATTTATCTTTCAGGTCAAGGNCCAAGAGATGAATCTGGAAACTTCATAACTGGTAAAGTAGGATCAGATATAAGTGCAGAGGAAGCCTACGAACTATCAAGAAATACTGCTATAAATTTATTATCAGCAATGAATGCTTACTTAGGCTCTCTAGAAAAAGTTGTAAAAATTGTAAAAGTATTTGGAATGGTAAATGCAGAGTCAAATTTTGTAGATCATCCTAAGGTAATCAATGGCTGCTCAGATTTTTTTGTGGAAATTTTTGGAGAAAAAGGAAGACATGCTAGATCTGCAGTTGGAATGGGCTCATTACCAAACAACATGGCCGTAGAAATAGAAATCATAGTTGAAGTAGAATAAATTAATTATNGAGGGATTAAATGTCAGAACTTGCAAAGATAAAAATCAAAAAAATTAATCATGTTGGGATCCCAATAAACGACAGGAAAAATTCTTTTAGTTTATACATGGATTTTCTAGGATTAAAAGTAATACCATCTATGGTAGATGAAAAACACGTTATTTGGTCAAAAACCTNATGATGGAACTATGGTNCANTTAATTGAACCNNAAGATGGACCNGGTAATGAAATGCCNAATTTNCATGTAGCTTTTGAAGTNGAGAATTTTGATGAAACNNTTGATATNTTNNAAAANTCNNAATANGAAGTNNCTAANNANCAAACNAGNCANGATGGTCAAAGNGCTATNTATATNCANGATNTAGATGGTAATACNTTAGAATTNACTACNCATAANAANATTCAAGCATTCANNAAGNATTGTTGATGAGTGGGGNTATACNAAAANNTCATNAAAAANNTTGAATAAAGAAAAATTCTCAATNAAATCAATNATTTGGAGTGTTTATGCTCCNAGNTTTTTNTTATCNATGGGNCAAGGNNTNNTAATNCCNGTTCTTCCNATTTTTGCAAGAGANACNTTTNNATCTGGAGANTTANTNGTNGGNTTTGCTNTAGCTGCNAGACATTTTGGNACGATGGGNTTTGATGTNCCNGCNGGNATNCTNATAAANAGATTTGGATTNAATAGAACNATGATANCTGGAGTTATTCTTTTTGGNNTAAGTGCANTNATNGCNGGATTNAGNGGAAGNTTNAGTATTTTATTATTTTCAAGNNTTTTAGCTGGTGCGAGTTTTGCTTTATGGTCTATTTCTAGGCACGCATACATTGCCTCAGTTATACCGAATGAATCAAGAGGAAAAGCCTTGAGTCTTTTTGGTGGATTAGGAAGAATTGCTACTATAATCGGCCCTCTATTAGGAGGGCTTTTAGCTGAATTTGTTTCAATAAGAGCTCCTTTCTTTCTTCAGGGTGGAGTCGCAATAGTTACTCTTATTCTGATATTAAAAACTTCTGTTAATTATGAATTAACTCAAAGAAAAAATAATGATGGATATTTAGGAGATTTCAAAAATACATTCTTAGATCATAAAAATGCTTATCTAACAGCTGGAGTTGCTGCAATTGCCCTACAATTCTTGAGAGCAAGTAGAGAAATTGTTATCCCATTATGGGGTGACAACATAGGATTAAGAAAAGATGAAATTGGTTATATTACTACTCTTAGTTTTGCTGTTGATTCAGTAATGTTTCCTATTTCTGGTTATATAATGGATAAATTTGGAAGAAGGTATACAGGTATTCCTGCTTTTGCAATTCTAGGTTTCTCTCTAGTATTAATAGGTACAATTAATTCTCCTATTCTATTCCTTACTAGTTACTCAACTTTGATTTGTGCTTCAATTTTGTCTGGAGTAGGAAATGGAATTTCTAGTGGATTAGTACTTACTATGGGATCAGACTTGTCTCCTCCTGATAACAAAGGAGGTTTTCTTGGGATATGGAGGCTGATTTCTGATGCTGGAGGAGCAGCTGGCCCTAGCGTTATGGGATTAATTGCAAATTCTTTTTCACTAGCGATAGCAAGTTTTTCAAGTGGATTTATAGCTTTAATAGGAATTTTTTTCTTAAGGTTTTTAGTAAAAGAAACTTTAGAAAAAAAACCTAAAAAAGGAGATTAAGTTTTTCTAAACAAATTTTATCTTTATCCAAGGATCTTCCATCTACCCAAGGTTTAGCTTCACCAGATAAACCTTCAACTGCACCCAAATCAACGGATTTTTTGATCATTTTCATACCTTCATCAACAGATGGTAAGTAATTTTTTCCTTTCTTAAAAGAAATCCCCGCAATTAAGCCATAGGCACCCCAATTAGAAGTACTAGCTATGATGTTTTCTGTAGCAGTGATTATAGAAGGATTAGGATGAATACCTAATTCTAAAATTTCTTCCTTATAATTCCCCATTCCTATTTCATTACCTCCATCACCAATACCTATAGAATTGGGTATTTGTTCAAATAAGTAATCAATTTTTGCATTAAAATCAGAAAAGTCTACACCCTTGAAGTTTCTATATTTGCCATCATCAGAAAAACCAGCTCTTTCAATTGAAATTATTAACCTAGGATCATATTCTTTGATTAAATTATTTGAAAAGGCACTAGATTCAATATGACTTAGTACTGGGAATTCCAACACATTTTCTTTTGGATACATTCCTTGAAACATTTCAATTGAAAACTTATCAGTAATTATAAATACTTCATTACCCAGATCACTTAAAGTTTTAGCTAATGCAATTGTTCCAGGAGGACCATCAGTTTCAGGTGCTTTAGAATTTAATATATAAAACCCAGAACTTATAAAAATTTTTCCTTTTGTATTGAGAATTAAGTCCGTTGATCTTTCAATATAACCTTTACTTATTTTTTCATACAAAGATAACATTCCCCTAGTATCATTTTCTAAAATAATTTTTTCAATTTCAAAAAAACTCACTAAATTACAGCCATATCTTCATCTGTTAGGTCTGTAACGAACATTTTTCCAGGAGAATGAGTAATTGAAATATCTATCTTTGCTGACTGAAGGACAAGTTGAGGAGTTACTCCACATGCCCAGTATAAAGGTGTATAATCTTTTTGATTTTCAGGAATCCATGGATCTCCAAAGTCAGGTTTATAAGGGTTTTTTATTCCTATTTCTTTAGAATCTCCAATATGTATCGGAGTTCCATGTTGATTTGGGAATCGACTTGTGGCTTGAACAGCTTTTACTACTTTATCTTTTTTTACCCATCTTTGAGTTACAACTAATTTTCCTGAAAAATTCCCTGCCTTTTGAGTATCTAAAGAAGTTATAAACATTGGAACATTTTTTTGATTAGAAAAATATGGTAATTCTATACCATTCTTAACTAATTCATTTTCAAAAGTGAATGAGCATCCTAGTAGAAAAACCACAAAATCTGATCTCCAAACAGAAGTAATATCTGTAGATAATTCTGAAAATTCTCCATTCCTAAATATTTTATATTCAGGCACATCGGTTCTTATATCTGAACCTTCTGCAATTGATGAAACAAATTCACCTGGATCCAAAACTTCAACTATTGGGCAGGGCTTTGGATTTCTAATACAAAAAAGAGTAAATTCAAAAGCATGAGATTTAGGAACTATAACCACATTTGTTTGAACATGACCTTTTGCTAATCCTGATGTAGTAAAATTTTTACCAGTTCTAGCTAATTCTCTTAGTTCTCTAGGTTCCATAATATTAATCCCCGTTTTTAATATGATCAGATATTTTTTCTCCAATCATTATTGCAGTGGCATTAGTATTTGCTCTAACACAATCAGGCATTATAGAGCAATCAACTACTCTTAATCCTTCAAGACCGTGGACTTTTCCATATTTATCAACCACTGCCATTTCATCTGATTCTTCACCCATTTTACAAGTACCTGATATATGATGCATAGTATGAACTTTAGACTTAATCCAATGAATTAATATTTTTTCATCTTCAAGAGCTTCAGGGACAGGTTCAATTAGATCTCCTCTAAAAGTATCAAAGTTTGAGTTTCTTGCAATTTCATAATTGAATTTCACTCCTTCGATTAATCTTTTAACGTCGTATTCATTGCTTAAGTAATTATAATTTATATTTGGGCTACCTAATGGATTTGTTGAATCTAAAGTAAGATCTCCATGACTTTTTGCAAGAAATAAACCTGTCGTTATTGCAATTCTTGATTCACCAAAATCTGAACTTCTAAAATGAAGATCATCT
>PASM01000002.1 GCA_002711965.1 Chloroflexota bacterium
GAAGAACCTGTAGCTGAAGAACCTGTAGCTGAAGAACCTGTAGCTGAAGAACCTAAAGCAGAAGAACCTAAAGCTGAAGAACCTAAAGCTGAAGAACCTGTAGCAGAAGAACCTGTAGCAGAAGAACCTAAAGCTGAAGAACCTGTAGCAGAAGAACCTGTAGCAGAAAAAATTAATTATCTCGAAAAAATTATTAGTAATCAAAAAATCGAATCTTTTAGAAGTGGTGACACTGTAATAGTCAATCTTTTAATTAAAGAAGGTGATAGAGAAAGAGTTCAAGCTTTTCAAGGAAATGTAATCAAAGGGAATCATAAAAATGGTTCTAAAATAGTTCCAGGTAAATCTTTCACAGTAAGAAGGTTAGCTTCAGGCGTTGGAGTTGAGCGAACTTTACCAATCAGCTCTCCAAGTATAGATTCACTTAAAGTGATAAGAAGAGGAAAAGTAAGGCGATCTAACCTTTATTACCTTAGAGATTTAACTGGTAAAAAGGCTAGAATTAAAGAAGCAAGATAGGTAGTTTGTTTTGGCTTTATTACCTATTAGAAAATTTCCTGATCCTATTTTAAGAAAAAAATCTGATGAGATAGTTGATTTGACTAAAGAATTAATTCAATTTGGTTATGAAATGTTAGAGACTATGCAATCAGCTAAAGGAGTGGGACTAGCAGCTCCACAAGTAGGTAGGCTAATAAGAATGATAACTATACAAGTTCCTGAAAAAAAACCTATGATAATGGTTAATCCTAATATTTCTAAAAAACAAGGCTCAAGAGAAGTTCAAGAAGGATGCCTTAGTGTCCCAGGATTTACAGGAATAATTCAACGTTCTGTAAAAATTGATGCTGAATACCTTGATGTAAATAAAAATAAAATTAAATTTTCTGCGGAAGAGCTACTTTCTCAAGCTATTGAACATGAGATTGATCATTTGAATGGTATTATGTACACAGATCATTTAAAATCACATGAAGATTTACACAAAACTGGAATCACTCCAGATGAAGTACATTGGCATGATGTTGGGTATAAAATTCATATTAGTAAAGATCAGGCAACAAAAGATGATTTAAGCATGTATGAAGTTATTGAAAAAAAGATAGAACTTTCTAAAATCAAATCTGATAGTTCTTTAGATGATGCTTCATTAGAAATATAAAGGAAGGAATAAATTTGAGATTTAAGGGAATAATTGTTTTAGCTGTATGTTTAGTAATTTCCTTACTAGCTATATTTATAAACCCAATTAAGATTAATAATTGGGAAAGAGGAAATAATGATAACTTGCTTGGAATGGTTCTAGGACTTGATTTAAAAGGAGGAACTCATTTAGTTTATTCTATTTTATCTACGACTGGAGAAGATCCTACTGTTGAGGATGCAGAGGGTGTTAGGAAAATAATAGATAAAAGAGTTAATGAATTTGGTGTAAGTGAAGCAAATGTTCAACTTCTAGGAACGCCTCCAAATAAAATTCTTGTACAAATCCCATCTCAATCAGGTGATCAAATAACATTTTCATTTTCAGATGATGATCCAAATATAGATGATATAAAAGATAAAATTTCATCAGCAGGTTTAAGTGAATATCAAATTGAAAAAATTGAAAATCAATATATCGTAACTTATGAACAAACTTTAGGTTTAGGTACATCTGAAAAAATTCAATCAAATCTTGCAAATTCTTTTCCAGTTAAGGTTATGATTAATTTTTCTCCAATAAGATTAGAAGGTAAAAAAGAAGGGGAGGACTTAGAATTCCCAAATGCCAATGATTTAGAACCTCTACTAAAAGAATCAAATATTGAATATGATGAGTTTAATGATTTAGGATTTGGTGCATGGGAGCTAATTGTTTCAAACTTTGGATATGGAGATGATAGTTTGGCTGAAGAAATTATGCTTTCTTTATCTGAAACAAAATATAATCTAGTCAACCTTCAGCCTCAAGGTGAATTAGACAACTTTGTTATTAGTGGAGGAATTCAGTCTGCAAAAAGATTGATAGGTTCCACAGCTCAGTTAGATTTTAGAGTTAGAGAATGTGGAAAAGTAAAGCCTGAGGATTTAGATATTAACGTTTGGGAACTAGTGAAATGTTATGATCCACAATATTATAATGAGGTTGCAACAGGAATTGAGTCAAAGAATCTTACTGATGCCTCTCGTGGAACAGTTGCTGAGTTATCTCAGCCGGTTGTAAATGTTGTTTTTGATGATGACGGGTCAGATATTTTTTATGAAGTTACTGATAGGATTTCTAGGACAGGAGACTTATTGGCAATCTATCTTGATAATGAGGAGCTAGTGAGTCCAGGAGCAGATAAAGCTATTTCTGGAGGAAGAGCATATATTTATGGAAAAGATATTGATGCAGAAAGAGCTAGAGAAATAGCTGTTCAATTAAGATCTGGTGCATTGCCTGCAAAATTAGAATTGATTCAAGAAAGAAATGTGGACGCAGTTTTAGGGTCTGAATCTCTAACTAAAAGTTTGACAGCAGGAATAATAGGGTTCGTTCTAGTTTTGATATTTATGATAAGTTATTACAAAATCCCAGGAATTATTGCATCACTCACATTAATTATTTACCTAATATTTGTAATCGCAATATTTAAGATTTTGCCTGTTACGTTAACTCTTTCAGGTGCTGCAGCTTTGATATTATCTATTGGTTTTGCTGTGGATGCAAATATATTGATTTCAGAAAGAATAAAAGAAGAATTATTAGCAGGCAGAAATTTACTGAATTCTATAACAGTTGGTTTTGACAGAGCATGGCCTTCAATTAGAGATGGTAATTTTTCAACTATAATTACTGCATTAGTGCTCTATTGGTTTGGTTCAAACTTTTCAACCTCAATTATGCAAGGATTTGCTTTGACTCTAGGAGTAGGTGTATTACTAAGTATGATTACAAGTTTTCAAGTTAATAGAATCTTAGTGAGATTAATTACTACAAGTAATCTTTTTGATAAAACTAATTTATTTGTTCCTATATCAAAAAGAAATACAGATGGAGATGCATAGAATGAATTTATTATCTAAAAGAATATATCTATTTTATTTTTCAATAATAGCAATTGTTTTTTCAACAATATTATTGTTTATACCAGGTCTTCCTCTAGGCATAGATTTCACTTCAGGATCTACAATTACTTATAGATGGACAAATGAAAATCCTTCTCAAAATAAAATTTCTGAAAGTATCAGTAATGCAGGATTTGAAACTTCTATAATTCAATCTATGGGGAATAATGAATTCTTTATTAGAACTTCTGATTTTGGACCAGATGGCAAAGAAAGAATTGATATTGAATTAGAAAAATTAATTGGGGAAAAACCTGTCACTTTAGATACAAATACTGTGGGTTCTTCTGTAGCAGATAATACGATTCGAAACTCTGTAATAGCTGTATTTGTAGCCTCATTATTTGTAATGTTGTATATAATTTATGCATTTAGAAATGTTGAACAGTCTTATGTATATGCTATAGCTGCCATTTTGACTCTTATTCACGATGTTATGGTAGTTATGGCCTTATTTATAGTCTTCAGCTTGTTTATTGGATCTGTTGTAAACTCAATTTTTATTGTTGGTATATTAACTGTTATTGGTTATTCGGTAAATGACACAATTGTGATTTTTGATAGAATTCGAGAAAATCTTATTATCAATAAATCTATGGAATTTATGAATGTAGTTAACCAATCAGTTAGAGAGTCTATAACAAGGTCTTTAGGAACATCAATTACAACTTCAATTGTTATTATTTCGATGATATTGTTTGGAGGACAATCTTTGAGAGACTTCCTACTTGTTTTGCTTTTAGGTGTAATTATTGGAACTTATAGTTCTATTTTTGTTGCTTCAAATCTTCTACTGGCATGGAAATATGGAATAAAAAAATAAATTAGTTTTTAGTTCTCGAAACAATTTTTTCTTCTTCTAATTTATCCAATATTGCTAAACAATACTTTCTACTTAATCCAAGATTGTCTCTTATTAAATCAATATTTATTTTTTTGAATTTAGATTCAATAATTAAAACTTCTTTTTTTAATTTTTCATATACTTTTTGAGTATAAAAAACATTATTCGAACATTTGATAATAAGATTATTATTTATAAGATAAGTCATGATTTCAGAACTTAATTTATTATCAGTTGGAGGCATAAAATTGTTACTTTCCAGATACAAAATGTATCTATTGATTAGCTGTAAATCATTTGCGCTTGGTTGTGGAGTAAAGGATTGTTTTTGAATAAATCCATCTTTGATAGAAATAAAATTATTTTTTACTAATGTTTCTATAAGTATATTTTTTTCCACCCTTTCATTTAGTTTTGATATTGGAATCCCATTTCTAAGAGGAAATTTTTTATGATAAATTTTCACATCCTCATATAACTTTTTTGCTTCTATTTTTAAGTACTCAGTTTTAGTTATGTATGAATTACCATTAAATAAATAAAATTCTTTGTGCTTTTTTACGAAGTTTTGAAGATATTTTATGTTTTTACCTAAATACTTTTTTGTTTGATTTATGGACAAAACATTCATTTGGTCAAGAATTATTGAAAATATATTAAAATCATTTGGTTGAAAATTAGTTAATTTATTTTCATCAATAACCTCTTCATAAAAAATTATTTCTCCTCCTCCAACAGTTCCATTATTATTTCTGATAATAAATTTATCACCTACTAAAAATGAAATTTTATTTCTTAGATATATTTTGGCTACACTTGAGTTTTTTATATGCTTTATTGATCCTATGGATTTTTGAGTTCCTGTATGAAATGAAATTTCTGAATTATTTTTTATTTCGTTTATTTTTTTTAAATTTATATAAATTAATTTTGATCTAACTATAAAACCCTTTTCAGAAACAATTTCCCCTTTTTTAATATCTGAAATATCCATATTTTGTATATTTATAGATGCTCTCGACCCTGGATTTATTTCTTCCATTTTTGTATTGAAAGATTCTAATCCTTTTATTTTTATTTCTTTAAAATCAGGAGTTATTTCAAGACTTGAATCTTTAGTGATTTTGCTACCTATCAATGTACCAGTTATTATAGTTCCTTTTCCTTCTAATGAAAAAACTCTATCAATTGATAATCTTGCTGGTTTTGAAAAATCTTTTTTAGATAGATTGTATTTTTCAAGAATGATTTTTTTTAAATTTTCAATACCAGTTTTGTTTTTTATAGAAAGTTCTAAAATGTTGAAATTTTTTATGTTTTTACTTAAAAAACCATCTAGTTCATTCCTAAGTTTGTCTATTGTTTTTTTATCTACAAGATCTGTTTTAGTTATTACTAAAATGATTTCATTTATTGATAACAATCTGAGTATATTTAAGTGCTCTATAGTTTGAGGTTTTATTCCTTCGTTCGCTGCAACAACCAAAATCACCAAATCAACTGCATGTGCTCCTGAAATCATGTTTCTAACAAAACTTTCATGCCCAGGAGTGTCAATAATAGAAGCGTACAAACTTTTACTTAAAGGATATTTTGCAAATCCTATTTCAATAGAAAGCCCTCTTTTTTTTTCTTCTTTAAGTCTGTCTGTATTTACTCCAGTTAATTCTTTTACTAATGAAGTTTTACCATGGTTTACATGACCTGCTGTACAAATGCTATACATATTAATCTACAAAATTATTAGCGACTTCATTTGCAAATAATTTTCCTTTTTCTGTCAGTTTATAAAAATCTTTATTTTTTTCTAAAATATTATTACTAAAATAATTCTCTATCTTATTAAGATATAAATTATCAAAGTCTAATTTAAACCTATGCTTGAATTTTTTTAAATCTATTCCTTCGTCTAATCTAAGAGAAAGCATTAAAAATTCAAGTATTTCATTTTTTAAATTATGTTCTTCATATACGTCAAAAAACGTACTTTGTTTTAAAAATTTTATTTTTTCGTTGATTTTTATGATTTTATGTTTATTTATTTCTTTTATAGTACTTATATATTTTTTAGGAGACTTGATAACACTGAATCTTTTATTTTCCATATAAGAATGTGCCCCTGGTCCAACTCCAATATAAGGCATAAGTTTCCAGTATTTCAAATTATGTTCCGAGTATAGTCCATCTTTTGACCAATTAGATATTTCATAATTTTTATACTTATTTTTTCTTAATATCTTTTGAGTTAATTTGTACATTTCTGCAGAAATATCATCATTTGCAACAATCACTTCTTTTCTAGAAACTTGTTGATTTAAGAATGTACCTTTTTCTACTTGTAAAGAATAAGCTGAAATATGAGAAGGGTTTATTTCAATTATTTTTTCTAATGTTTCTAAATATGTTTTTATATTTTGATTTGGCAACCCATAAATTAAATCTACAGAAATATTTGTAAAATAGTCCTTCAGTGTATTTAAGGATTTTACAGCTTTTGATGCTGAGTGCCTTCTATTTATTAATTTTAGCTCTTCATCATTTAGTGATTGTATGCCAATCGAGCATCTATTTATGCCAATCTTTTTCCATAACCTTGCTTTATTTTTTGTTACATCTTCTGGATTGATTTCTAATGTAACTTCAGTATTTTCTGCAATATTAAAATTATCTTTGACTTTTTTAATGATTTTTTCTAGATCTTTTACTTCTATGTATGAGGGAGTCCCTCCTCCTATAAAAATGGAATTAATAATATAAGAATTATTTAAAGACCAAAACTCTATTTCATCACAGATTGACCTGATGAAATCATCAATTAAGTTTTCTAGACCAGTGTAGGTATTAAAATCACAATAAGTACATTTTGTATGGCAGAAAGGAATATGAATATATAAACCTATTTGTTTCTTTTCTAGTTCGGTGTCCATATTCCTGAATCAGATTTGTCTTGATCACTTTCATCACTAGCATCAATGTTTTGAGTGGCCTGCTGTTGGGCTTCAAATTGTTCTTTCATCTGAGCTTCCATTGCAGCTTGAGCATTCTTAACCCATTGAGCAACAGTATCGAGTTCAGGAGGCGAAATTATAAATTTCTCCACACCTTCTGGTAATTCAATTTCTTGATTCCCTGTAAAAATGATACAAGATTCTCCGTCTTTTAGATTTTTATCTATTGAATTATTTATGTAATTAATTCTAGATTCAGATTCTTTTTTTAATTCCTCTGAAATTTTTTCAGCTACACTCCTATTACTTAATCCTACATTTAAGCATTTAGACCAATCTATTACTTTTTGTAATATCTCTAAATTTTCAAATTCTTCAAATTGTGCTCCAGAACTTAACCTTTCCTGTAAAATATTCCAAGCGCCCAGGCTTGCTTCTTTAAGGCTTATAGAAACATCTTCTCCTTTACCTGGAATCCCTTCAATAAAAATTCTTTTAACTGTCCCTGTTTTTTCTTCTAAATTAGTGATATTAGTATCAATTGCTACCCAATACTTTTGTATTAAATCGTGTAGTTCTTTAGAAGCTTCTGGCGGTGCTTGTAGTAAAACACATATAAAAGCCTTTCTCTTNCCGATAATATCTTTTGAACTAGGTTTTTGGATTTTTCCAATTTCATCACTCATTTGATTGTCCTTTGATTATTTTTATTTTTTTATATTGAAAATAAAAACTTAATTATATCTCCATCTGAAACAAGATATTCTTTANTCTNTTAATTTAAGTTTACCTCGATTTCTAAATTCAATTNGAGATTTTATTTTAATAATTTCATAAAAATTTATGAATTCTGATCTAATAATTCCTTTTTTAATCTCTGAATGTATTTTAGCAGTTAATATTAGATAACGAGAAGGCAGAAGTTTGAATCAAACGTTGAATCTGAAATATATTACATCCCCATCTTCGACTATATAGTCTTTTCCTTCAACTCTCATTTTTCCAGCCTCTTTAGATTTTTTTTCGCCCTGAAAAGTGACGTAGTCTTTATAACTAACAACTTCAGCTCTAATAAATCCTTTTTCAAAATCAGTATGTATTTCTCTTGCAGCTCTTGGTGCATTAGAACCTTTTGAGATAGTCCAAGCTCTAGATTCTTCAGGGCCTGANGTAAAATAAGTAATNAGATCAAGAAGTTTGTANCCAGATTGTATTACTTGTTCTAATCCAGATTCCTTTAATCCCAAAGCTATTAAATATTCGTTTTTTTCTTCGTTATTTAATTGAGATATTTCAGATTCTATTTTGGCTGAAATTATAATTGAAAGAGCATCTTCTTCATTNGCAATTTCTTGTACTAATTTTGAGTACTTATTTCCAATAGTTGCATCTTCTTCTGAAACATTGCATATATAAAGTACAGGTTTACTTGTAAGTAATTGTAAGTTTTTAAATTTAGGTTTATCAGCTTCAGAAACTTTTAATAATCTAGCTGGTTTTCCTGTACTTAATAAATCATGAACACTAGTTATGATAGGTAATAATTCTTTTGCTTCACTGTCTCCAGATTTAGCTTTTTTTTCAATTGANGGAATCCTTGATTCAATACTTTCCAGATCCGATAGCATTAATTCAGTTTCAACTATTTCACTATCTTGAATAGGGTTAATAGTTCCATTTACGTGAACTATATCTGGGTCTTCAAAGCATCTTATAACATACGCTATAGCATCCATTTCACGAATATTTGCAAGAAATTTGTTACCTAATCCTTCACCTTTGGATGCTCCTTTTACTAATCCTGCGATGTCTACGAATGACATTTTTGTAGGTATTATAGATTTGGAATCACTTATAGTGGCTAATGTTTTTAAACGACTGTCTGGAATTGCAACTTCACCTACATTTGGATCGATAGTGCAGAAAGGGTAATTTTCTGCTTGAGCATTGCTAGTTTGGGTTAAGGCGTTAAATAATGTTGATTTTCCGACATTAGGCAAGCCAACTATTCCACATTTAAATCCCATTACACTTCATCCTTATTTCTATATTAAATATTTATAAATTCTTGCTGTTCATTTTTCTTTAAAGCATAGTCAGGATTCGAATTCTCATTCTTTTTCCGAATCTATATTTCTAAATTCGCCTTCAATAATTGTTTCTTTNGTTTTTTTATTTATGTTTCTCTTAAAATCTTGAAATTTATAAACTAAGAAAGCAATAAGAATAACAAAGATATCATCCATTTGTCCTAATAATGGGATGAAGTCCCGAATTAAGTCATATGGCGAAAGTACATATATTATTGATAATATAAAAAANATTTTTATTTTCATTGGAACTTTAGGGTCAAAAATACTCAATATGATCTTATATGATAAATAAAATATTCTAGGTATAAATTTCATAAAATTTTTCATAAAATTATAATAATATGTTATTGAATTTCATATTTAAATAATATCAATAAAAGTAAAAATTAAGTTTTGATTAAGCTAATACATGGTGATGATGAATTTTCATCTAAAGAATTATTAAGAGAATTTACAGGTAAAACAACTGATATAGAATCAGATGTAAATTTTCTATACTCAAACAATGTAACAGAATCAACATTCACAGAATTGGTAAACACAATGTCTTTATTTGGGGATANTAGAAAACTTGTGTTTTTTGATTTGATATCCAAAATAACTTCTTCTAAAAATGAACAATGGAAAGAATTTAGTGAAATTTGTATAAATAAACCAACTATGAATGAACTTATATTTTTTGAATCTAAGGAAATAAATATTAAATCAACAAAAATAAAAAAATTTCTAGAAATAGCAGAAATGCATCTTTATAATCTTCCTACAGGTCGAGGATCATGGGAAAAAATTAGGCAATGGATTATCAATCGACAGCAAAATTATAATCTGCAGCTTTCTACTGAGGCAATAAATAAACTTATAGATTTAATTGGNAATAATTATCGATATCTTGATAATGAATTATTTAAGCTAAGCAACTATAANCCTGATTCCAAGATTGAAGAAACAGATATAGAAATAATGGTTTCAGGGATAAAAGAAACTTCTATTTTTGAACTAATTGATGCTATTTTAGAGAAAAATTTATTAAGATCAGATAAATTGATAAATGAATTCATCAATAAAGGTCAAAATTTCTTTTCAGTTGAACAAATGTTGTCAAGGCAACTCAGGCTTATAATAATGACTCAAGATTTATTAGNATCAAAAAATAAACAAACAATTCAAAATAAAATTCAAGTTAAATCAAATTTTGCATTTAATAAAATTCTCAATCAAGCAGAAACTTTTTCTCCAGACAGAATGAAAGAAATGTTAAAAAATTTATTAAGCTTAGATTTAGGAATTAAAAATGGATCTAAAACAGAAAAAGATGTTATGAAGCAGTTGGTACATTTATTATGATAAAACAAAATATTTTTATTTTATTACTATTNTTATTGTTNTCTGCTTGTTCTCAAAACTCTGATGNAACAATTGAAGAAATAACATATGAATATTCTCCAGAGGCATCTTTAGATTTGTATATTCAGGGGAATAGATTTTTAGATCAAGGTAAATATAATGAAGCTGAAAAAACTTTTGAAAAATTAATAATTATAGATCCTGAATTTTCAATGGCTTGGGAAGGATTGTCTGATGCTTCTTTGATGCAATCAGATCTTGTGAACTCTCTAGAGTTTTTAGACAAGGCATTATTTATAAATTCTTCCATTGCATCACATAATTCTAAAAAAGCATTAGTTCTTTATTATTTAGATGATTTTGAAGCTGCGGATAGATTTTCAAATTACGCGTTAGAAATTGATATCAATGATGTCAGGGCAATTATTGTATCTGCTGCAGTAAAAGCAAATAAGGGTCTTTTGGATCAATCTAACGAACTATTTGATAGAGCATTAGAATTAGAACCTGAAGATTCTTCTATATATTACTGGAAGGCTAAAAGTTATAGAGAATACAATATAGATCTAGATAAATCTATGGACCTGATAAATAAAGCTATTGAATTAGACAGATCTGCACCTGCTTTCTATATTGAAAGAGCTTTGTTGTACTACTCTTTTGGTGATTTAGAAAATTCAGAAAAGGATTTACTTGAAGCTATAGAAATTGCTAAAAACCCAAGAAATCAAAATTTAATAGATACAGCCAAAGGNATTTTAGAAGATGTTAAAAAATAAAATAATTTTATCTGCTTTTATTTTATTTTTTATATTTTCTTGTACAAGTGATTTTTCCTATGAAGGTAGAATCATAAGTATTGATACAACTTTATCAAATGGTTTGAAATCTGTTAGNTCAATTACCTTAATCAGTGATAAAAATGAGCAAAANATATTTTATACTCTNTCTGAAAAAAAACTTGAAGACATAAATATAGAATTTACATATTCACATATAAAATCTCATATGGAAGAGGGAAAACAAGTAAAAATTAAACATGAAGAATTAAATAACAAATTTTACATTCTTGATTTTAGATTTTTAGATCATAATCATTGATTATTAACATAATCATAATCTTTTTGTAATTCAGAAGATTCGACAAATCCTTGGTACCTCTTATTTACGATCCCATTTTCGTCTATAAGAAATGTCCAGGGTTCAGTTTCTATGCCAAATTTTTTTACAGAATCATTTAAAATTCCTATTGATAAATCTCCTTTTTGCATAACTTCTTTAAAGTTTTNCCAGATTTCAACATGAATTATAATAGCTTCGTTATAAACTTTTGAGATTTTTTTCAATTCCTCTAATTGTGGAGAACAGGTTCCTGTAACGCATAATCCAGGAGTTGAAAATGTGATGAAAAAAGGTTTTTCTTCAATTAGTGCTTTGTCTAAGCTATAAGAATAGAACTCACTTTTAGGGTTNATATCAGTAGTAATATCTGAAATTTTATATTTGTCTAATGCAGGAGTGTAAATTGGATCGATTGAATCCCCAATACCTAAGGTTTTTGAATCCTCTTTAACATTTATGGTTGCCTTTGCTCCTCCATTAGGAGATTCAACCAAAAATTCCCAATATCCTATATTATCAAAATTTATGTTTGTTACAAAAACTTTTCTGTTAGGAGGCCAATTTGAAATATTTTTACTTGTAATTTCTGTTTTATTGTCACTTTCAAACTCTCTAAAATAAAATTTTAAATTATTTGTTAAAGTATTACCGTTTTCATCAAGTACAGTCATTACAACTCTATTTTCTCCAAGTTCTAATTCTTCGGTTATTACAAACAAGGAAAGTAAATTTTCTTTTGAATCACTAGAACAATTTATAAAGATTGCAATGAATAATAAAAAAATAATTTTTCTCATTATTTAATTGTAAGCATATTGGTAGGATTATTTATCATCATTTTTTTGATTATTTCCTCCTCTATGCCTCTCTTTTTCATCCANGGTACAATTCTTTTTAGTAAATGATCAAAACCATGTCCGCCATATTTTTTTAATCGGTGTTTTGTACATATATCTTGTGCTAGTAAAATTTTATTTTCAAAATTGTTTTTTATTAGAAATTCAATCATTTTGATTCTCTCATGGTCTCCTGGCATATAAGTTTCAGGAGCAAGAGGATAATATGGGCTGTCATGTCCCCACAAATCTAAATTCAAGTAAACACCAGTTTCTGCAGTTTCTTTTAAAATCGAATAATCAAATATAGTTCTNTCAATATGACCCATAACTACATTATTTAAATTTGCACCTAATCTATCAATAAAATTAATTATTTCTAAAGGTGCATATTGATCTCTTCCAGGATGTATAAGTAAGGGTAATCCTGTAGCTTTATGGGCTAAAACAGAAGCTTCCATAGAAATTTTTTCATTATCTGTCCAAGGCCACGAACACCCAACTTCTCCTATAATTCCAGATCTTATATCAGAATCATCAGCTCCAATTGTTATGTCTTTCATAATTGATTCGAATAAAGATTCGATTCCATCAGATGTATAATTTTTCCTTTGAGCTAATTCAACATAAAACCCTGAGCCCATAACAATATTTACACCTGTTTTAGAACTNATTTCTTTGAGTTTTTTTGCATCTCTTCCTAGGCCAATATTAGTGACATCAACTATAGTTTTTCCTCCAGAATTTTTATAATGATTTAATTCATTACAGGCATCTTCTACATTTTGATAAACAAGATTATCTTTAGATGACGCCCAATTGAATCTGACCCAACCTAAATTATCAATACTAATTTTTTCATCCATTTTTGAAATATCTTTTGAATCAATTGGTTCAGTCAAAATTGCATTAAAGTCAATTATTATATGATCATGTGTAGTAGTATTTCCAACTTCGTTGGGTTCTATTGGACCCAATACAGTCATTACTTTTCCTTGGTTTTTTTTCATTGTTTAAAAATCTGGCTCCATACTAACATCTAATATTCCTATCGGTCTCCTGTCATCACAATACCATAAAATATTATTTTTAATAGTCATTCCATGAACTTGTACAGGTTCTGGCACTCTAAAGGTATCATAGACCCTTCCATCAGATAACCTGATCTTTGAAACAACCCCCATGGCTGTATCAGCTGCCCAAATTTTACCTTCTTCTTGAGCCCAAGCTATACCATGTACTCTATAGCCTGGAACCTTTGTTCTACTTTTTTCAATCCAATTTTTTGGATCCATTATATGTATNAATTGTGATGGTGGAGATGCAATGTAAAGTAATCCGTTTTTCCATTCTAATCCATGATCTCCAGTATTCTGAAAATTTTCTGAATCATGTTCTCTGGTTGCGTTCATTCCTTGCCCAGGAGATTCAAACTTTTCTATAGTTTCTCCTGAGCTTGAATCAATTTTATAAATTTTACAGTTATAAGTTGATGCAACCCACAAGTTCCCNNCATCATCAACTGTTATTCCTGATGATTTGTCTGTTTCTGTTTCAAAAGATTTAATTATTGATCCATTGTTCCAATCTAATAAATANGCATAATTATTTCCTTGGTCAATAACCCATAATCCTTCATCAGTAGCTTGAAGGCCATTAGGTTTTGGTCCTGGACAGTTAAATAATTGAATTGNATCTGCTATTTTGGTCATAATTATCTCCTAAAGTGATTTATACTTTTTCTTTGTGCTTTTATTATCTATGAAGCTTTGAGATAAAGTTACNCCACACCCAATTTCAGAAGTTGCATAAGCAAATCCGTTGTTTATATCAGGAGTTTTATTAACTATTTCTTGATACCACGTATTATTAAATGCTCTTACAGTTTCCTGGATTATTGTATTTGGAGCATTTAGTGATAATTGTATTGAGAAAGCAAGGGTTATAGGTCCAACGCAATCATGTGTAGCTATTGGTAAATTATAGGCTTCAGCCATAGTTGAAACCTTCTTAGCTTCTGATAGGCCTCCAACCCAAGAAATATCAAACATNCAAATTGACACTGATCTTTTTTCAAACATTTCTCTAAATTGCCATCTTGTTGTAACTGTTTCAGATGCAGTTGTGGGTATGCTTGTTGAAGACTTAAATTGATATAANGTATCAAAATTATCCATCGGTATTGGATCTTCTATCCAAAATGGATTATATTTTTCTACTGATTTTGCAATTCTAATTGCTGATGGTAAATTCCAAAATGAATGAAGTTCAAGCATGACTTCCATTTTGTTTTTAAATTTTTCTCTGATTANACGAAATGGTTCTGCTCCAATTTCTAATTCTTCTAAATCTATCATATTCCCGTCATTGTTTGGTACAAACTGATCAAAAGGCCAGATTTTCATTGCGCTATATCCTTCAGATAATAGACTTTCAGCTAAACCTATGGGATCATTTATGAATGCAAATTGATCTTCATATGGTTGGTCAGATTTATGGTCTATATCTCCNGGNAGCTTAGAACCTTTTCTGTTTACTCCATATGAGTATCCAGCACAAGTATTGTAAACTTTAATCTTATCTCTAGATAGACCTCCTAAAAGATCATAAATAGGTACTTTGTGTTTTCTGGCCTTTAAATCCCACAAGGCCATATCCAAAGCAGATAATCCTCTCATTTCACCAGAATTTCCTAATTTTATATGCGAGCCAACTTTAGATAGTTTTTCCCAATGTAGATCAATTTTAGAAGGATCTTTTCCAAGTAAATAATTTGCTGCCTCTCCCTGGATAAATGCTTCGACCGTATCAGGGTCATATGATGTTTCTCCTATCCCTTCAAGCCCATCACTTGATTTGATTAGAACCCAAACTATTTTGGGATANTTTGGGTTTCTAAGNGTAGTAATTTGTTCAATTACTGTATTTTTCAATAATTTCCCCTAAAGTTTTGGTTTAGATGCTGGCATGGAGTTCATCATTTCTATTTTTGAAGTAACAGCTGGATTTTGTAAAGCCGTAGGCCTTTCTCCTCTTAAAACTGCAGCAACCTGTTGAGAAGCTCTTCTTCTTGAAAGCCATGCTGATCTAGTTGACTGTCCAGCAATATGAGGTGCTACTATTACGTTTGACATATAAAATAAAGGATTTTTTGGATCTGCAGGTTCTTGCTCAAATACATCTAATCCAGCTCCTCTAAACTTTTTATTATTCAATGCATCAATCATATCTGTCTCTTTTACNACCGCTCCTCTGCATACATTTATAAAGAATGCATCTTTTTTCATATGATCAAATTGCTCTTTTCCTATCATATGATGTGTTTCAGGATTAAGAGGAACTATAGTTATTACGTAGTCAGATCTTTTGAAAATATCATTCAATTCCCAAACTTGCTCAACTCCATATTCTTTGATTAACCATGGTGGGCAATAAGGATCATAAACAATTGTATCCATTCTCCATCCACCTAATTTTCTTGCTATTTGTCTTCCAATATTTCCAAATCCAATTATTCCTACAGTTTGCTCATCAAGAGGTTCTATTGGGCTGAATTCACTTCCATCCCATTTCCCTCCATCTCTTAGTTGAAGAGTGTATTGAACTACTTGTCGATTTAATGCAAGAGTGAATGCTACTGCTTGATTTGAAACTTCTTCTGCACACATTCCTGCACCATTTGTTATCATCATCCCGTGCTCAGTAGCAGCTTCAGCGTCTACATGATTAAATCCATGCGAGTAAACTGCTAAAACCTTACAGTTATTTGTAGACTTAATAAATTGTTCACTTCCCCATCCTGATCGATTTAAAATAGCATCTGCATCTTTTACAACCTCCATTGCTTCTCCCTCAGATTTAGGATTAGCTTTCACAAATTCTACATCAAGATCAGCCATTTCTGCTTGTTCATATTCTAGTTTGTCATCCTCTGGTCCTAAAAAGACCACTTTATATTTAGCCATCAAAATTTCCTTTCAAAAAATATTCTATCTATAATGAAATTTTATTAATATTTTGCTTTATCGTATAAAATAATTAATAAAAAGAAATCATCATACATATGTAATTAATAGAGTTTTATACTTTTTTTTAGAATTGTTAACTATGCAAAAATCAGATTTATCATTATTTTTAGAACTTTCGAATATTCCAACAACTTCCTTTTATGAAGATTTGGTATCTGATTTCATTAAGTTAAAACTTAGAGAATATGAAATAGAATATATTGAAGATAAATGGGGAAATATAGAAGTATTTTTAAACGGAGAAACTGATAAAGAGATTCTATATATCTCACATATGGATCATCCCGGCTTTGAAATTACTGACAAAATTAGTAAAAATTTATTTAAGGCAAAAACTTTAGGAGGTTTGCCTAAACTTTGTGATTCAGAAAATTCAAAAGTAAAAATAATAAACCAAAATAAAAAAATAAAAGGGAATCTTATAATTAATAATAAAGAATCTAACTCCAATAAGTTTAGATTCACAAATTCTGATCGATGGCTAAATAAAGAATTTGTAATGATTGAATTAGATGATGATAATATAAATTATCCTTGTCCTGTAGTTTTTGATTTGCCTGCTCCTAAAGTTCATAAAGATGAAATTATTACACCTGTAGCTGATGATTTGGCTGGATGCTCTTTGATTTTAGAAACTTTAAATATCTTAAAAAATACAAAGACAAATTATTCTATTCGTGCAATTTTCTCAAGAGCAGAAGAAGTTGGTTTATTAGGAGCAAGACTTATNGCTAAAAGTAAAAGAATATCTAAGGAATCAATTATCGTTTCTGTAGAAACAAGTAGCGAATTACCTGGAGCAGTATCTGGCTCTGGACCAATTATAAGGACAGGAGATAGGGCTTCTACTTTTGATAATTCTGGGGAAATCATTTTATTATCTTCTGTCAAGGAATTACTAAAAGAAGAAAAAAACTTTAAATTTCAACGACANCTAATGAATTTGGGAGGTTGTGAAGCTACNGCTTTTTCTGCATTTGGTTATAAAGTCACCGGAATTTCACTACCATTAATTAATTGGCATAATGCTAATCAAGATGGAAGTGTAGAACCTGAAAGAATAAGTATCACTGATTATCAAAATGCACTAAATATCATGACAAAAGTTGGAAATTTGGATATTGTAGAAAATAAGGATTATTATAAAAGTCTTATTGAAATACCAGATGAAGCACAAAGATTAGAGATAAGGAGAAACAATGCCTGAAGTTGATGGTTCTTACCTAGTAGCTAGAACTTTAAAAGAAGAAAGTACTGAATGTTTGTTTTACTTAATGGGAGGCCCAAATTATGAAATTATTAATAATTCAGAAGATCTTGGTATTAAGACTTATGATTTTAGACATGAACAAGCAGCAGCTATGGCAGCACATGCTTACTCAAGAGTAACAAGGAAACCTGGAGTTACTACAGCCGCATCTGGACCAGGTACTTTAAATTTACTAACAGGNCAGTATAATGCTTTTATTGATTGTGCTCCAATGATAACTTTAGGAGGCGCAGGACCAATAAAAGATTTTTATAGAGGTGGATTTCAAGAAGTTGATCAAGTGTCGATTTTTGAAAAAGTATCAAAAGCTACTTTTAGACCAACATCAGCATCTCAATATCCTCAAGTAGTATCTCACGCATTTCGTATTTCAACAACTGGAAGACCAGGCCCTGTTTATATTGATTGTAATGAAGATGTTTTATATGAAAAAGTAAATGAAAAAGATACCTCAGTAGCTACTAGATCTGAGCAAAGCTCTGGACCTTCTGGAGACAGTGATTTGATTAAGAAAACTATAGATCTTTTAGCTAATGCAAATTCTCCAATTATTTTTGCAGGAGGAGGAACATTTTGGTCAGATGCNTCAGAAGAATTAAATGAATTTATAGATAATTCAGGTATACCTTTTTATACGACTCCTATGTCTAGAGGTGTAGTTTCTGATAAACATGAATATTCATTCCCTGCAGCAAGATCAAGTGCTTTTAGAGAGACAGATTTAGTTATTGTATTAGGAACTAGATTTAATTGGATTATGACTTACGGAAATAGAATTAATCCTGATGCTAAAATAATCCAAGTAGATATTCTTGAAGAAGAAATAGCACATAATAGAAATGTTAGTCTAGGAATTGTTGGAGATTGTAAGCAAGTTATAAAGCAATTAAATGATGAGCTTAATAAACGAAATATAAAATCTTCTAAATGGGAAAAATGGAGAGATNATTTATCTGACTTAGAAAAAACTAGAATTGAAAGAGTAGAGCCTCTTGAAAATTCTACTCAAATGCCTATACATCCATTAAGACTTTGTAAGGAACTTCGTGAGATTATGGATAAAGACTCAATCATTACAATTGATGGTAATGAGATTCTTCATTATGGAAGACAGAGTATACCTGCATTTTTGCCTGGACACTCTATTAATTCTGGTCCTACTGGATGTATGGGTGTTGGTTTACCATATGCAATCGGAGCTAAAATTGCCAAACCAAAAAACACGGTATTTTCATTACANGGTGATGGTTCTTTAGGTATGAATATTCAAGATTTTGACACTGCNGTTCGGCATAATTTACCTATTGTAGTCGTAGTTTCAAATAATGAAGGTTGGACAGCTAGAGTNGAAGGANTAAGAAAACCTGGAAGAGAATTAGGNTTTACAAGATTTGATTTAATTGCGGAATCATTAGGGGGATACGGTGAAATGGTTGAAGATCCTAATCAAATNAAACCTGCTATTGAAAGAGCAATTGACTCAGGCCTTCCTGCAATAGTAAATGTTCATACTGACCCAACAGCAAGAGCAATATCTAAATTTGTTGGGTCTAAAATGGAGTAATAAATTAATGTACTCCTGGATTAATCATAATTCCCTATATATCTTAATATTTTTTTTNCCAATAGTTGCTACTCTATTTATTTATTTTTATATTTCAAAAAATAAATTTATACTAATATCTTCATTTTTATTATTAACTTTAATTTTTGTATTAGTTAAGATTTTTTTTCAACCACAGCCTACAGATAATATTGATCAAGTTGAATTAGAACAAATAATTAATAATGAATCTGAAGTGATTATTGAATTTTTTTCTCCAAATTGTATGGGTTGTGTACTTAGTGAACCAGCAGTAAATGAATTTTTAGAAAAATATTCTAATAAATATAAGTTTATAAAATTAAACGTATCTGATAAAAGATATTCAGAATTAGTAAAGAAAAATCTTATTACAGTAACCCCTACTTTTATTTATTATAAGGATGGAAAATTAAAAGATAAATATGTTGGTATGTTAAGCGATTTTGAAAAATTATATNAAAAGTTTAATCAGGAATAATTTCATTCAATTTGTTNGCAATTATTTCAATATCAATTTCATCTAGGCTATGAACAATAATACAAATTTCATCTTTATCTGCATGCCCATCATTTAATCCTCCTCCTAAATATATTTTAGGATCATTTTTTGACAACTCTTCCATGATTTCCCCAGACCTTGGACCTTTGTAATTAGANTCAAAATTTATAACAACTGTAGCACCTTGCCTNACAGGATAATCCTCTATTGATATTTTNATTCCATTTTTTGGTTTGATCTTATCCTTTACTAACTTAGCTTTTTTCTGCCAAATTTCTAGTTCGTTTTTTTCATCATCTTCCATAAATAACTTTAAAGCTGTTATAAATCCTATAATATTTTCTTTAGTAACTTTCATAGGTCTGCCAATTGCAGCTTTAGTAGTGTGTAAGTTTTGNAAACTATGTAGTTTTGCTGATTCAATTAACTCACGTTTCCCAGTAAGAATCCCTGTGGATTGAGGTCCGCCAATTCCTTTTCCTCCGCTAAATCCTACTGCATCAACTCCCATAGATATAAATTTAGTCAAATTTTCTCTAGGAGGCAATTCAGCTGCAGCATCTAAAATTANAGGAACTTTATTTTTATGAGCAATTTCTATAGTCTTTTTTAAACCAAGTCCTTCATCGAAAAAAGGNGCAATTACATAGGCTATTGCACATGTTTTATCATTGATATTTTTTTCTAAAGATTCGTTTTCATATTCAACCAATTTACCGCCAGGTGTTTCAAAGGCTGTATCATAATTGTTTCTTTGACCTTTGTGTATTAATATCTCGTTTTTCATACCTTGTGTATGTGGGAGTTTTGAAATCTTTTCTTTATCTTTTCCTGTTATACAAGCAGCTGCCATTAGTACTATTGAAGCTGCACATCCACTTGTGACTATGGACATTTCTGATCCACATACCTTTGNGACATAATCACCTGCTGCTTCATGTAATTCTTCTAAATCAACAAATACAGAACTTGCTTCCTCTATTGATTTAATAACTTCAGGCCTCATTATGCTGCCACCATAAATAGTTACCCAGCTTCTTGCATTTATTACGGGCTTTATACCGAGTTCTTTATAAACGTTTGGCCAATCTTTTTTCATAAAATGAGTCTTTATAACAGATATAATTAGAAAATATTATAATTTATTTATGGATAAAAACACTACTATAATTTCACATTTACATAAACAATTAGCAGTTATTCTTACAAGTTGGGGATTAACCTCAATTGTTATGGGNGCAACTTTATTTTTTTTTCAGGTNGAATTCTTAAGGGCTTTGTCTTATCAATTCTTAATTTGGGGATTCATAAACTTTTGTTTAGGAATTTTTCCTTTAATAAGGAATTCTATACCCAACAGAAAAAGACTATACAAAATTTTATTAATAAATTCATTTTTAGATCTTGTATATATTTTAGTTGCTATGGTTTTGATTTTTGAGTTATTTTTTAAAGGTGAATCTACAATAGGACACGGTTTTGGNGTTTTAGTTCAAGGCGCTTTTCTTTTAGTTTTTGATACTTATTATGGTATGAAATTTAAAAATATTCAGGATTAGTTATTTAATCCTTTTATCATACCTCTAATATATGCAACTTGCCCTAAATGTTGAGATTCTTCTACAAGTACATGGCCTAATATCCAATAACCACTTTTCAATTCTCCGCTTAATCTTTTATATTGCTTTGTTAGGTCTTCGCCACTTAAGTTTTCTATAACTTTAATGCTTTCAATTCTTTGATCGTTGTAAAAATTCATTAGCTGTTCTTTATTCATTTCTGGTAAATTTGCTAAATCTTGTTTCCCATATCCTTTTCCATAATCATTTTCATCAAAAGGAAATTTTTTATTCCAACCATTCCTTATCCAAACACTTTCTTTACCACCTATAACTTGATTTATCCAATTGTCCTCAACTCTACCCATGTGCCATAGCAAATAAATTATATTATTCGATTCTAGGGAAGGTTGCCACCTTAATTCTGATATAGATAACCCTTCAATTGATTTGTTTAGAAGCTGTAGGTATTCTTCTAACCCAGAAATAATGGCTCTTTTAAATTCATTCACTTAAAATCCTTATATTTTACTTAATATGATGAATTTTATTATATATCTACTTTTTAAAGAAATTTAGTAAGAATCTTTTGTATGATTTTCAGAATCGTTTAATTCTTTAGTCCAAAGCGCTTCTAATGTATATTTTGGATGCCAGTTTAATATTTTGTAGGTTTTATCACTGTTAAATTTACCATGAGGAATTTTGGGAGAAATGAAAAAAGTTTCCGTATTTGATTTAAGTTTTTTTAGGTCTAAGTCTACAGCACATCTAACTGCCTCTCCACAATCAATCCAAGATGTTGTAAAAGGAGTCATATCTTGATGTAGTACTGCAGGTTCAAAATCTGGAGTTGTTAAATCGTAATGATGCCTCATATTTAGATATAATAAAGTCACTACTTTTATGTCATAATATTCTGAATATCTGTTGCAAATTTCTTGGCCTAAAAATTTGCTTAATGCATAAAGTCTTGTTCCTGGTTGTGGAGGCATATCAGGATTTAAGTTCGTATCCCATTCTTCGTATGAAGTGCCTACCAATTGAAAATGAGGACCCGTATTAATTACTCTCTTTATATTATGTGTTTTTGCAGCATTCATCATTGCATAATTTCCCATAGTAGATACATCAAAAGCTAGCTTTCTATCATGTCTCAATACTGAAAGATTAATAATACAATCCTTCCCTTCAGCAGCTTTAGAAACTCCATCAACATCATCTACGCTAAGCTTTTGAAAGTCTCCTTTATATTCACTGGGAGGTTCTTTTATATCTGTTAATAAAATTTCATGTTTGTTTTTTAGTGCTTTGACAACCCACGGTCCTAACATTCCTGTTCCACCTAAAATTAAAATTTTCATAAAGATTCCCCTATAAAATCATCTATCTTATTAGTTAAAAATCTTTGACCTTCAAAAGTATCTTGCATGTGATAATTTATCCAATTTGGGCCTTTTTTTCTTGCTGAGTTAAATGGTCCTCTAGTCAATTTAGATTCTTCAGAATAAAAATCAAATTCTATAAATTTTTCTAAAGATTTACATAATTTGTTTTCTGATAATTTATAATCACTATCATTATCGAGATCTCCTAAACGTAAATTTATTACTTCAAAGACTTGATCTCTTGCAAATTCTTTACAAACTTTTTCTGATAGATCAGCACATAATATATCCATATTTTCTACAGGAAATTTTAACTCCCATTTTTCAGTAACAGTTAAGTTGGACTCTATATCAAGAAATAAATCTAAAGTTGAAATTGAGAAAACCCTTTCAACATTTTCTTCTCCAGCCGCAAATAAAAGATCATAAGTTTTTCTTGTGTGAAAATCAATTAATTCTTCATTTATTTTAAGATTTGTACCTTTGTAACCTATATGGAAATATATATCAATATTTTGAAATATTTTATTTAGCTCTTTAGAATTTTTATATTC
Organism: Chloroflexota bacterium; assembly: GCA_002711965.1. Next base: position 23,164 of record PASM01000002.1, read on the forward strand.
TAAAGAATTTTCTTCAATATATTTAAGGTTATGATTCTTTAGACATTTAGATAAAAATTTTCCAATTTTAGTACTTGAAGATGAAATAAGTATGTTTTTTTTCTTTTTCATTATGAAATTTGTAACATTATTAGTTAATGTTAATCCTATATTAATTTCTTTAAAATAATAAAAGGAAAAGTGTATGAATATAAATAATATAAAAAGACCAGATAAAAATTTAATAGAAAAATTAAAACTTATAGGAACAGCAACTGCCTCAGGTGAATTAAATAAACTAGGAATTAAGGATCCATTTATTCAAGGTCCAATTTCATACTCTCCTGGTAAAACTATCGCTGGACCAGCAATTACCTTGCAATTTTTACCTATGAGAGAAGATGTATATTCTGATGACCAAGAAATGGATCCAGAGGTTCAACTTCATAGACATGCCTTATATATTGCTGAAAAAGGCGATATTGTGGTTGTTGATGCTAGGGGAGATCTAAGAAGTGGAGTTTTCGGAGAAATGATGTTGACCTATTTTCAAGGTAAAGGAGGAGAAGGAATAATAGTTGATGGTGCTATAAGAGATTTTACACATGCTAAAGATCTTGAATTAGGGATGTGGCTAAAAGGAGTAACTCCTAATTATCATACTCAAGTATCTATTTATCCAAATGCTGTGAATATACCAATCTCTTGTGGAGGTGTTCTTGTGAACCCCGGAGATATAATTTTAGCAGATGATGACGGAGCCGTTGTAGTGCCAATTTCTTTAGCAGAAAAATTAGCAGATACAGCAACTGGGCATACTGAGTGGGAAGTTTTTGCTAGAAAAAAACTTTCTGAAGGAGGAGAATTAAGAGATTTTTATCCTAGAAATGCCTGGTCAGAAAAAACTGAAGAAGAATACTCAGCTTGGCTAGAAAACAATTAATCCTTTTTATTGACTTTTTATGAGTCATTTATATACTCAAACAAAACATTTACTGATTTGTGGTGACTAATGAAAATAACGGATATAAAAATATTTGCTGCTGAGTATGCTCAAACATCTAAAAGTCCAACCAATAAAAAATGGATTTTTCTTAAAATGGAGACAGATGAAGGAATTCATGGTTGGGGTGAAGTTGGTTCTTCAGTAAACGTGTCAGAAAACTTTATGGCTACAGCCATAAAAGAAGTAGCACCACAACTTATTGGTGAAAACCCAATGGACACAGATAGATTATGGAATAAAATTTTCAGAATGTTTTCTTATATGGGTTCTAGAGGTTTTACAACATCTCTTACTGCAGGTTTTGATATAGCTTTATGGGATATTAAAGGGAAAGTATCAGGACTACCAGTTTATGACTTACTTGGTGGAAGATATAGAGATCCAGTTAGACTTTATTGTAATGCTTGGTTCAACGGGTGCTTTACTCCAGAAGAATATGCAAATGCAGCAAAAGTAAATGTTTTAGAAAATGGTCATAATGCTTGTAAACTAGATCCATTTCTAGAAATGACCCAATTTCACACAATGTATCAAGATGGATTTATTTCTGAAGAAGGAGAACAATTAGGTTATGATATTGTTGCGGCTGTAAGAGAAGTTGTAGGTCCTGAAATAGAAATATTAATAGATGCTCACGGACACTATAATGTACCAAATGCTATAAGAATTTCTAATAATTTATACGAAAGATTTAATATTGCATGGTTTGAAGAACCTGTGCCTCCTGAAGGAATTAATGCTTTGAAGCAAGTCAAAGAAAATACAATGGCACCAATTTGTGTTGGTGAAAGGCTTTATACTAGAGCTGATTTTATTCCTATTTTAGAAAATAATTTAGCAGACTATATTATGCCTGATACAGTTTGGACCGGTGGTATCTCAGAAATAAAAAAAATAGCTACAATGGCTGAAGCCTATTATATCCCTATAGCTCCTCATGTTATTCCAGGGGGACCTTTAGAATTAATAGCAGCCGCACATGTTGTAAGTTCTGTTCCTAATTTTTATAAGTTAGAGCACTCACATGCATTTATACCTGAGCACAATAATATTTTAGAAGAACCATACCTAATTAAAGATGGGCATCTACACTTAAATGGAAACCCAGGATTGGGATTTGAGTTAGATGAAGATAAGTTAGAAAAAATTGCATAAGAAAAGGTATTTGTGAAAATAATTTTAGCAGGGATAGAATATGTAGGAACTACTACTATTGCAAAGATGATTAAGGATTGGAAATTAGAATATACAGGAACTCCTTTTTATGATGGACTAATGCATGATCATATGAAAATACCTCATACATCAGGCCATCCAGATGACACAACGCTAGAAGAACAAAAACAGATTCTTAATTTATCACCAAAATTAATGGAAATGTACCATAGGTATCATATGTACTATCACTTACATCATTATTTTCAAAGAGATGATCTAACAGTTGGCTTCCATATTGAGGAAGCCGTTTTAGCTAGAAAATATTTTGGATATGGACTTGAAGGAGAAGCTTTTGATAGAGAAAATATAGTTTTTGAAAGAATCGAAAATAGAATCAAACAAATCACAAATGATCCTATAATAATTATTCATATGAAAGCTGATGTAGAAGTTATAGAAAAAAGAATGGAAAATTTAAAAACTAGTCCAGAACATTCTAATAGCCCTTTATTATTAAATGATATTGAAAATGTAATGAATGATTATAAGCATTATGTTGATAAAAGTACTATTGGGCCTAAAATAGAAGTTGATACATCTGCTGATAGCCCTGCTGAGACATTAGATAAAATAATTGATCTAATTAAACCTCATATTTCTGAAGAAGACATGAAAAAAAATTGAAGTTTTTTATTCCCATTTGAAAGTTTTTATTCCAATTATGAAAGCCACTATTATCCAAACAAGCATAATAGATAATTCTGGAAGCAATTCAAGAGTATTGGTTCCATAAAGAGCTGATTCTCTTAAGGAGTTAACTAGAGGGGAAAGAGGAAGGTTGTTTGTGATAAGACTTAACCAATTTGGAAATATATCTGTATCAAAAAATACTCCAGATAAGAACATCATAGGAAAAGTAATTAAGTTTGCTATTGGTGCAGCATAATCTTCATTTGGAGATGCTCCTGAAATTGCTAATCCTATAAATAAAAATAATATAGATCCAAGTACAGAAAATATAATAATATTTATCCAAGCAAAAATACTTCCTAATGCTATATCGATATTTAAAATTAAGGTTCCAATCAAGAATAAAACAAAAGTTTGTATAACAATTATCAACAATCTACTTATCATTTGTCCTATAAGAAAATGAGATGGATCAATTGGAGTAGCTTGTAATCGTTTTAATACCCCTTGAGTCTTATAGCTAATTAATGTAAATACAACCCCTAGAATCCCACTTTGCATAATTGATAGTGCAACTATACCTGGAACTAAAAACCCTTTATAACCTTGATATTCATTTTCAAATATTTTTTCTTTTAAAATTATGTTTTTTCCCGTTTTTTGGTTAGATAATAAATCTGAAATTATCATATCGCTAAGATCGTAAAATTCCAATGCGATCTTTTCTTTAGAATTTTCATAAGATATTTCAATATTTGGAGATTCTAAAGAAAATTCTTTAGGAATTCTCATTGCAGAATCAATTTTGCCTTCCAGTATAGATTTTTCTACATCAGTTTCAGATATCAGCTTTATTTCAACATATTCTTTTTTTCTAAATTCATCTAGAAAAATCTCTGACTCATATGTATTAGAATAATTTATAATCCCTAATTTTGGAGGAGTAAATTGACCAAATCCAAAGAAGCCAATCCCCAGCATCATAACAATTGGAAAGAATAGAGTCCAAAATAATGATTGGGTTCTTCTGAAGTACATCTTAATGGTAGATTTTGCAATAATCAAATAAATTTTCATTAATTTTCCCTCAAACTTTTCCCGGTTAATTTTATGAAAACATCTTCTAATGTTGCATCTTGTATTTTTTCTTCAACTTTAAATCCTGAATCTACTAGCTCTTTAATTAAATTTTTTGGTGAGTTAATTGTAACTATCTGACCTGAGTCAATTATTGCAACTCTGTCACATAATTTTTCTGCCTCTTCCATATAATGAGTAGTTATAATTATAGTTTTTCCACTATTTCTTATATTTTCAATTAATTCCCACATATTTCTTCTCGCTTGAGGATCTAAACCTGTAGTTGGTTCATCTAAAAATAATACTTTTGGATCGTTAACTAATGCTACTGCAATTGATAATCTTTGCTTTTGACCGCCAGAAAGTGTTTTGTAGTAAGATTTTCTTTTTTCTAATAAACCTACTTTTTCTAGTATATTTTCAATATTTGGTTTAGATGTATAAAACACTGAAAACATCTCTATTATTTCAAATAAATTTAATTTATCAAAAAAGGAACATTCTTGAAGTTGAACGCCTATGATTTTTTTTACTGCTTTAGTATTTTTTGCAACATCTATTCCATCAATTTCTGCAAAACCTGAAGAAGGAGAGCGAAGGCCTTCCAAAATTTCTACTGTTGTAGTTTTTCCTGCACCATTTGGTCCAAGCAAGCCGAATATTTCACCTTGAGAAACATTGAAATTGATTCCATTTACTGCAGTAAAATCATCATATTTCTTAACTAAATTATTTACAGAGATTATTTCTTTTACTTTAGACATTCTATTTTATTTGTCTTATTTTTTGCTGCCAATCTAAAGCTGAATCTTTAAGTAGTGAGAGAGATGTAATAGACAATACCCTAGCACCTAAACTATGAAAATGTTCATATTCATCAAACTGATCAGTTCCTGAATGTGTAGCAGCAGCTAATTTATTTCTTTCAATTGTTTTTTTTACAACTAAATCTAAATGCTCTTTAACATGATCTTTACCCGGTAAACCCATTGATAGAGCCATATCTGAAGGACCAAGCCAAGTTGCATCTATTCCCTCTACCTCAAGTATATCATCAATGTTTTCAACAGATTCTTTACTTTCTATAAGTGCAAAAAGGATTGTATTTTTGTTGGCAAATTCATAATAATCTTGAGTGTCATTAATTAGTGTTCCATAGTTATTATTTCTTCCTGTACCATAATTAGATCCCCTTTTACCCAAGGGAGGATATTTGGCTGCATCTCTAGCTTTTATTGCATCTTCTACATTATCTATATGAGGTACTACTATACCTTTAGCACCTGCATCAAGCATCTTCAAAATAATATGAGGTTCATTCCCAGGTACTCTTACAACAGGAGCCATTCCGTATAGTTCTGCTGCTCTTATCATGTTTTCTGCCTCAGAATCTGTCATTGACCCATGTTCACAATCTATAAAAACCCAATCAAAACCTAGAGAACCAAAAAATTCAATTAAGTGAGGAGAATTTATGGCTAAATTTAACCCTACTGCAGTTTCATTGGATTTTACCTTTTCAAGAATTTTATTGTATTTCATATTTATCCTTCCTATAATTCTTCAACTTTATAAAAACTTATTGCATTGTCGTGAAACAATGCAGATCTTTCTGATTTAGAGTATTCCTTAGAGTATTTCTTAAACGCGTTATAAAGCACATCGTAGCTAAATGACACCTTATCAACAGGAAAATTACTTTCGAACATCCCTCTATCTGTTCCAAATTTTTCTATGCAAAAATCTAGATAAAATTTCATCTGATTAGCTAATTCATCAGAACCAACAGGTATTTCCCTTTGATGCCAATCATGTCCTGTAATAGGCATACCTAAACCTCCTAATTTAATTTGAACATTGGGACATTCAGAAAGGTCTGATATGTTTTTTTTCCACGTTTTTATGACTTCTTCTTTTTCGTTTGCATATTTCCCTACCAACAATAAACCTCCTATATGATCTATCATGATAGGAAGATCTGGGACTTGTTTAGCTAAATTTAGTAACTGAGGTAACTGATGAAAATACATCCATGAATCAAAGCTTAATCCCATCTTACTTAAGATTTTTGCACCTTTTATGAAATTTTCACTATTCATTTGTTCTTTCAAGTTGTAAACAGTCACGCTTCCAACATCTTTATCTGTATCCCACGCTACTATATGCCTTATTCCTTTAAATCTTTTAGGACTAGCTTCTAGTAATGATTCGAGTACAGGCTCTACATCGTCTCCAAGGTTCAAGTTTGCATGACCTATTATAGAAGCTGAAGCTCTGCTTTTTCCATAAATTCCACTTGAACTAGCAGCTGATAATCCTTCAACAAATTCAACTTCTCCAACTGGTTTGAAATTTTGTTCTAAATCAGCACTATACATTGCTCTAGCTTCAATAAACACTGTTGATGTAACATTGTGATGATTTATATCTTCTAGGAGTTCATGGAGCAAATATCTACCATATGGTATTCTTTCTGTTCTTTTATCCCAATAGTGATGATGAGGGTCACAAATAGGAAGAGAAGGTTCAATGATTTCTTCTTTTGTTATATCTAACCAGTCATTTCCTCCATAAGGCATGTTTGTCCTCCAATAAATAAATTTTTTATCATATAATACATACCTATGCAGCCGTCTACTAGTACTTTATTTATAATATTTGGAGAGCAAATTGAGCTTACAAGAATCTAATAGAATTCAGCTTATTTTAAATGGTCCAATACATAAAATGCTTTTTAAATTAGCTGCACCTAATATGGTCTCAGTTTTTTTTATGCTAGTAGTCGGATTTGCAGAACCTTTTTTTGCAGGAAAATTAGGAATAATTCAATTAGCAAGTGTAGCAATTACTTATCCATTAGTATCACTATCTGGAATGATTGGAGCAGGAGCTGTTGGAGGCGGTGTAGTTTCAGCTTTATCAAGATCTATTGGAAAAAATGACTTAAATAGAGCAAATGTTGTGATTTGGCATTCCTTTATTATTTATGGTGTAGTTGCTCTTACTTTTTTTATTGTCTTTGTATTTTTTTCTAAAAGCTTATTTATAGCTATGGGAGCAGAAGAATCAGTTGTAGAAAAAGCAGTTGGATATTCTAGAATATTTTTTATACTTTCTCCAACTATTTTTCTTTTTTATTTGATGATGTCAATTTATAGATCTTTTGGAGATTATCAGTTTCTTGCAGTCATTAATGTCTTATTAGGATTGTTACAACTTTTTCTTAGTGGAGCTCTGTCATTAGGATGGTTCTTTTTCCCTTCTTTAGGAATAAATGGTCTTGCATTAGCATTTGTAATACCCCAAGGCTTAGCAGGGGTTTTTATGTTTATTTCAATATTATTTGGTAAATATCCAGTTAGATTTAAGATTTTAAGTTTAAGGAAAGAAATTTTTGTAGATATATTAAATGTCGGAGGCTTAGGGGCTATAAATAGCACTAGTATTGCTTTAACTATGATTATTACTACAACTTTTATATCTAGATTTGGAACAGAAGCTATTGCAGGATATGGTGTTTGTGCAAGATTAGAACAAACATTGATTCCATTGGCTTTTGGTGTTGGAGGGGTGCTAACATCTTGCGTTGGAACAAATTTTGGGGCTAATCAATTTTATAGAGCGAGAAAATCTGCTTGGTTTGGAGCAAGTTTTATAGCTTCTATAGCTGCAATAGCCGGGATTACATTCTCTGTATCCCCAAGCCTATGGTTAGATTTTTATACAACTGATTTAGATGCTTATTTAATAGGTGCTTTATATCTAAGTATAGTAGCTCCTTTCTTCCCTTTGTTTGCTTTTGGAAAAACTCTTTATTTTGCAAGTCAGGGTACAGGTAAAATGTTGGTCCCTATATCAGGAGCAATTACTAGACTATTTATAGTAACTGTTTTTGGTTTTATTTGTATCTATTTGAAATTAGAAATCAAATATTTATTTTTTGTAATAGGTATAGCAATGTCATCTGTTGGATTAATTTTATCCTTAAACATGTTTGGACCAGTTTGGAATCCAAAGAAAAGTACTTAACATAACAAATTCTATATAATTATTTGAAACAAAAATTAATTGATAATGCAAAACGAACTTAATAACCTATTAGATCAGGAAAATAAAAAATATATTGAAAAAACTAAAGCCTCTCTTTTAAAACATAAAGCTGCTTCAGAAGTAATGCCAGGAGGAAACACCAGAACTACCCAATGGATGGATCCTTATCCTTTTTTTGTGGATAAAGCTGAAGGAATGTATATTCATGACATAGATGGTAATAACTATTTAGATTTTATGCTTAATGCCACAACCTTAATATTAGGACACGCAAATCCAAAAATAGTAAATGCTCTTTCTTCTCAAATAGATGAAGGAACTGTTTACAGTGTTCCTACAGATGGCCAAACAAAATTGGCAGATATATTAGTTGATAGAATCCCTTCAATGGAAAAAATAAGATTTACGAACTCAGGTACTGAAGCGACAATGATGGCGATTATGGCATCTAGATCTTTTACAAAAAAAACAAAAATAGCGAAATTTGAAGGTGGTTATCATGGAACTCATGATCATGTTTCTGTGAGTGTATATCCTAAAAAAAGTGATCTGAATCCTGAGACTCATCCAGGCGTTCCTGAATATAGTTTTCAACCTCCAAGTATATTAGATGATGTAATTGTTTTGCCTTATAACGATATAGAAAAATCTAAAGAATTGATAACAAAGTTTAAAGATGATTTATCATGCATAATTATGGAACCTATAATATCAAACTTTGGTTACTTACCTTTAGATATTGAATTTCTAAAATTTATTAGAAGTATTACTGAAGAATTAGGTATTGTTTTGATTTTTGATGAGATACAAAGTTTTAGAGTATCAAGAGGTGGAGCTCAAGAAATTTTTAATATAACTCCAGATATGACAACCTTAGGAAAAATTATTGGCGGAGGCCTTCCTGTGGGTGCTTTTGGTGGGAAAGAAGAAATAATGGAATTATTTGATCCAACAAGTAATAAATATGACATAGCTCATGCAGGGACATTTAACGGAAATCCATTAACTATGGAAGCAGGAGTTGCTGTAATGAGTAATTTAAATCAAGAAGATTTTGTCAAAATGAACTCTCTAGGAGAAAAATTACGACATAAATTAAAATCAGTTTTTGACGAAATAAATTTAGGAGTTCAAGTAACAGGTTATGGTTCTCTATTTGGTATTAACTTTAATAATCAAAAAATTGTTGATTATAGAAGTTTTATTGAAAATAATTCTGAAATGACAAAAATTTTATTTACTTATCTAAGAAATAACGGAGTTTTATTACAATTGAAAAATGCAGGTGCTTTAAATGTTCTTATGGATGAAAAGGAAATAGATTATTTTGTAGATAAAACTAGAGAAATTTCAACTAAAATCAAGGATTCTATAAATGAATGAAATCGACTTAAGGGGAAGAAATGCGATTGTTACAGGTGGAGCTCAAGGATTTGGTTTAGCTATTACTAAAAGATTTATTGAATCTGGAGCCAATGTAATAGTTTGGGATATTGATGAAAAAATATTTTTAGACGCTCAAAAAAAAATAAGTCATAAAAATCTTCATTTTGATAATGTAAATGTAATTGAAAACTCTGAAGTAAAAAAAGGAGTGGATAATGCAATTAATAATCTTGGAAAAATTGATATTTTTGTAAATAATGCTGGTATTACTGGCCCAAATGAGACAACTTGGAATTATCCAATTGATGAATGGAAAAAAGTAATAGATGTAGATTTAAATGGTGTGTTTTATTGCTCAAAAAATATTACTCCCCATATGATAGAAAATAATTATGGAAAGATAATAAATATTTCCTCAATTGCTGGTAAAGAAGGCAACCCAAATGCTGTAGCATATAGTTCAGCTAAGGCAGGTGTAATTGCATTGACAAAATCACTGGGTAAAGAATTATCTCAATATAATATTTCTGTAAATTGTATAACTCCATCTGCGGCCAAAACTAGAATTTTTGAACAGATGACAGATGAACATATTGAGTATATGTTATCTAAAATTCCTAGAAATAGGTTTGTTGAACTTGAAGAAGTTGCTTCCTTGGTTAGCTGGTTATCAAGTGAAGAAAATTCATATTCTACTGGTGCTGTATTTGATATCAGTGGAGGGAGAGCTACTTATTAATGGATTTTTTCAGTGATATTTATGAGTCACCTGTTGGTCCATTACAAATGATTTCTGACAATAGAAATCTTTGTTTGCTGAAATATTTTAGGAATCAAAAAACTGAAGAATATATTAGCTCTAAATTTTCTGATTATAAAATTATTAATAAATCTAATGAAGTCTTAAGAGATACTTCTGCACAATTAGATGAATATTTTTCAGGAAAGAGAAAAATATTTGAGATCTCTTTAAAATTACTTTATGGAACTGATTTTCAGATTAAAGTTTGGGAAAAACTAACATCAATAAACTTCGGAGAGACAGTTAGTTATATGGATGTAGCTAAAATGATTGAAAATCCTAGATCTTATAGAGCTGTCGGTAATGCAAATAATAAAAATCCAATTTCAATTATAATTCCATGTCATAGAGTAATAGCTAATGATGGCACATTAGGAGGATATGGTGGGGGCTTAAATTCAAAAAAATTTTTACTTGGAATTGAATCATAATTACCCATCAAAATTTATAGATAATTTTATTATATATTTATATAATTTTTATGAATTTTCATAATTAAAAATAAAAAATGACACATTTTCATATCACCTACGAACATACTCCAGAAAACTGTATGGGAATTCCAAATCCTGATAAAGCATCAATGGAATTATGGAAACAGATAGAGCCTAATGCTAAAAAAAATAATGTAAAAATAGAATTTTTTAAAATGAACCCTACGGAGCATAAAATTTTTATGTTATTGGAAGCTGATAATTATGTTGATATAGAAAAAACAATAGGGCAATGTAAAAAAACAGGAGTTTTTTCTATAACGCCTGTAATAGATTGGTCTGTTGGAATGAAATTAAACGAGTAATTTCTAATCCCAATTTATAACAAATTTCCCTGGTGCTCCTTTAGAAAACTCTTCATATGCCATTGGGGCTTCTTCAATTGTTGACCTAGAAGTTATTACTGAATCTAATGGTATTTTTCTATCAGATGTAAATTTAGCTGCTTCTTGTAGCCCAAATGTTGAAAAAGTCCAAGATCCTAATAGAGTTAAATGTTTATGAATAATATGAGGAGTTGGTTCGTATGTAACTTCACCACCCTCACCAACTAGGCAAGTTTTTCCAAAAATCTTTGTAGATTCAACTGCTGAAATCCTTGTTTCTGCTAACCCTGCAGCTTCTAATGAAGAATCTGCTCCAAATCCATTAGTTAGATTTTTGATTTGATCAGATACACTTCCATTTTTAGGATTTACTATTTCCCACGCACCTGAGTTTTTTGCCATTTTTAATCTTTCCTCTGATATATCCACAGCTATTACTCTTGCACCAATTTCTTTTGCAAACATTGTAGCTGCTAATCCTACTGGTCCTTGTCCAAATATTGCTAAAGTTTCCAATCCAGAAATTTCTAATTTCTTAAGTGCTTGAAAAGCAGTACTTGCTCCACATGCTAGATAAGCCCCTATTTCATAAGAAAGATCATCAGGTAATGACACACATGTTGATTCATGAGCTACCATATAGTCACCATGTCCTCCGTGCATACTTCCACCATAATATTCTTTTTTATCAGTAACTTCACATAACTGCTGCCATCCAGTTAAACAGTAATTACATTTTCTGCAACCTTCATAATGGTGTTGTATAACTCTATCACCAATTTTTAGATTCTTAACATTTGAACCCAACTCGACTATTTCTCCACATGGCTCATGGCCTGGTCTTCTCAATTCTCCATTATCACCATTTGGACCATCTGCTCTATATCTCATAAAGTCTGAACCACATAAGCCAGAAGATCTGAGCTTAATTAATACTTGTTCTGGTCCTGGAGGTATGTCAGGGAAATCAATTACATTTGCAATACTATTCCCTTTAAATTCAATTCCTCGCATATTTTACTCCTTTTAAAGTGAAGGTTTTATTTTATATTCTTCTAGTTTTTTTTCATCTATTTCTATTCCTAATCCAGGTTTTGAAGGAGAATTGTATGTTCCATTATTTGCATCAAAATTTTCACTTAAAATAATTGATTTAACTGCATGCCCTTGTTCAGAATGTTCCATTATTAAGAAATTTGGAATAGTCATTGAATATTGCAATGTTGCAGCTATAGATACTATCCCTCCTCCCCCAACATGAGGAGACACAGGAATATTATATAACTCAGCTATAGTTGCAATTTGCTTGCCTCCTGTTAAACCTGTTCTAGCTATGTCAGGCATTGAAATGTCATAAGCTTTCTTTTCAAAAATTTCTCTCATTTCATATTTAGTTCTTGTCCATTCTCCATTTGCTATAGGTAGGTCTAGTGATCTAGAAATTTCACATAAACCAGGAATATCAATTGGATCAGATGGAGATTCTAACCATAATAGATTTATTTTTTCTAATTCTTTACCAAGTTTAATTGCATTGAATGTTTCGAAGCCCATATGAACATCTAGCATTAATCCTATTGATTCTCCGACTCTTTCTCTAACCTTAGTTACTATTTCTATAGTTTTGTCTAAATCTTCTTTTAAATGCATTTTTAGGTATTTATAACCTTTACCTACAGACCATTCAGCCTGATCTGCTACTTCTTCAGGAATAGTTCCACCAATCCCGTTATATAAAGGAACATTATTTCTATGAATGCCACCCATTGCTTGAGCAGTAGACATATTTAAAGCTTTTCCAATAGCATCCCAAATTGCGATATCAACTCCACAAATCGCATCTATATAAAACCCTGTGTAATGACCTCTTTCTCTTTTTGCCGCATAATTTTTATGCCAAATTGCTTCAACATCAAAAATATTTTTTCCTATTGTAAGAGGTGTTACTATATCTTTTATTATTGTGGCAGAAGTATTAGGACTTACAGGAGATTGTGCTTCTCCCCAGCCAATAATGCCTGTGTCAGTTTCTATTTTTACAACAGTAGTTTCGTGTGACTTAGAATATATAGATGTATTAGAACCTTCATCTATATAATATTCACCCATATCTTTGACTATAGTTTCATAGCTGTCCATTGATTTTATTTCTAGATGTCTCTTAGGCTCAGAGATATTTTTAGAATTATTATATGAATCTGATTTATCTGAAAGCTCAGTATTTGCAAGCATTGCAGTATTTATATTCTTAGTATTTATCTTTCTTCCTTTATCGGAATTGTTAGATACTCTTATTGGGAAAGATTCTATATTTACTATTTTCATTTTTTCTCCATAAATTTTACTTATTCTAAGCTTGATAATAGATTGATATTATCTTTATATAGTGAGTTTATTTCAAAATCTTTGAATAAATAGATAAATTATATGAAGTTTTTCATTCTTAATTAGTTTTTAGATTATTTATTGGTACCCCGTACGAGATTCGAACTCGTGATCTCCGCCTTGAGAGGGCGGCGTGTTAGGCCACTACACCAACGGGGCTTCTTGGCTGCCCA
>PASM01000003.1 GCA_002711965.1 Chloroflexota bacterium
GAAGATCAATTTTTTGTATCAGCAATTATGGGTAGAGCTTATAAATATACAGAAGACATAAAATATATAGATTTTATGGTCGACCATGTACTTAATTCTCCACTGATGAGAAAGGATGGTATTTATATACATTCTAAAATAGCTGAATACCCTTGGGGGAGAGGTAATGGTTTTGCTGCATATGGAGCTATAGAAGCGATTATGCATACGCCAAATAATTATAATAGAAAAAATGATTTAATTGAGATGCACAAAACCCATCTCGATGCTCTTATTAATTTACAAACAGAAAATGGTGCTTGGAGACAAGTAATTGATAATGAAAATTCTTACGAAGAATTAACTGTAACTTCTATGATTGGATATGCGTTGGCAAATGGGATAAGACTTGGAACTTTATCTGATAAATATATGAGTCCTTTAGAAAAAGCCTGGGAATTTGTTGATTCAAAAATTGAAGATTCTGGAATTGTCCATGATTCATGTACAGGTACAGGCTCATTGGAATCTCTAAATGCATATTTAATTAGAAAAACGGAAAATGGATTTGATAATAGAGGTGGATCATTATCAGCTTGGTTCTTAGTTGATCTGTATAAGCTTCTTAGTTAAATATGAAAAATATATATGACAAAATAATTATTGGTTCTGGTTCTGCTGGCTCCATACTTGCTAATAGACTATCTGAAGATACAGACACCAATGTTTTACTAATTGAAGCAGGAAATGATTATAGTAATATCGAATCAATTCCTGAAAATGTATATTATGGGCATAGAAATGTATCTTCAATAGCTTCACTAGAAACAGATCCAAGTAATTGGGCATATAGAGCAGAAAGTACCAAAAATGGACCCGAGATACCTATTCCAAGAGGAAAAATAATAGGAGGTTCATCCTCAATAAATGCTCAGATATTATTAAGAGGAATTAGAGAAGATTATGATAGATGGGCTGAATTTGGTAATGAAAAATGGTCTTTTGATGAAGTGTTACCTTATTTCATAAAATTAGAAAACGATCTTGATTATCCAAATCAACCTTATCATGGGAATGAAGGTTATATAAAAGTAAAAAGAGTCCCTGAAAAAGATTGGGATCCTCTACATANAGCNTTTTANNANTCTTGNNTTGAAAATGGNTTCCCTNCNTGNNNNGANCANAATAAACCNGATTCNACAGGNGTAGGAGCTTTAGGATTNAATCAAATTGANGGAGTNAGNCAAAGTACNGCANTNACNTANTTNATGGATGCTAGGCATAGACCAAACNTAAATATTAAGTCTAATTGTTACGTAAAGAAAATTATTTTAGATAATAATAAAGCAATAGGGATAGAAGTTATTTCAGAATCTGAAGTATTCGAAATTTATGCAGATGAAATTATTGTATCTGCTGGAGCTATTGAATCTCCAAAGCTTTTAATGAACTCTGGAATTGGTGATTCTAAAAAATTATCTAAACATGGAATTGTTACTCAATGCGAACTTCCTGGAGTAGGACAAAATCTTAGAGATCATCCAATGACTTTTATAACTTGGAATTCTAAACAGAATTATATTGCTCCTGTAAACAATTATTCACGAGTAGCGATGGCNNTAAGGTATACATCAAAAGATTCAAATTGGACAAATGACATGATTGTATATATGGATTCTAGCGATGATAAAACAACTTTTTATCCTCTTGCTCCAAAAGGAATAAGAGCAAATTTAACTTTAAATTTAGAGGAAAGTTCAGGAGAAGTATCTCTCAATGANAANGATCCAAATTTATATCCTAAATTAAATTANAATTATNTNGACTCAGAGAACGACATGAATAGATTTGTTGAAGGNGTAAAAATTCTTGAAAANATTGGNAATAANAAAGAATTTCAAAANTATGCNGATGAAATGATTCTTCCAGACACAANTACAAGAAAAGATGATAAACTACTGAAAAAATGGTTGCATGGAAAGATGGTTACAGGGCACCATAGTAGTGGAACATGTAAAATGGGATCCGATCCATTGGCTGTAGTTGATCAAACTGGTTCAGTAATAGGTGTTGATAAATTAAAGATAGTAGATGCATCAATAATGCCAGATTGTATCAGAGCAAATACTAATGCGACAGTTATGTTAATGGCAGAAAGAATTATAGATTTATGGAGGGAATAGAGTTATGAGTAAAATGTCTGGAGGAGATGCTCTTATTAGTTCATTAGAACGAGAAGGAGTAGAAGTTATATTTGGTTTACCTGGAGTTCAAATGTATGGTGTTGTAGATGCACTAAGAAGAAACAAAAATATAAAAATGATTGTTCCAAGACATGAACANGCTACATCATATATGGCAGATGGTTACGCAAGAGCAAGTAGAGGNATTGGAGTTGCTATGGTTGTACCTGGTCCTGGTTTGTATAATGCTGCAGCTGGACTATCAACGGCTTACTCATCNAACTCTAGAGTNCTTATGATAGCTGGACAAATACCAAGAGCTACAATTGGAAAAGACATGGGTGGTTTACATGAAGTTAATGATCAACTTGAAACAATAAAACCCGTTACAAAATTTCAAAAAAGATTATTAAGGCCTCACGAAATTCCAGAAGGTGTTTCTGAAGCATTTAGTCATTTAAAAAATGGTAGACCAAGGCCAGTAGAAATTGAAATGCCTCCTGAAACAATGGTTGAATCTGAAGATGTTCAACTGTTAGAATCATCAGTTTTTCAGAGAACACAACCTGCTGAAAGTTCAATATCAGAAGCAGTTAAAATGATATTAGAAGCAAAAAATCCTGTNATTTATGCAGGAACAGGTGTAATAAGATCTGAAGCAGAAGATGAATTAAAGGCTCTTACAGAGTTGACTAATATTCCTGTGGTAACGAGTGCAGCAGGAAAAGGAGTTATATCTGATGAACATCCACATTCACTTGGTTCTGGACTTACTGGAGAAGGCCAAATAAAGAATTATTTAGAAAATAGTGATCTTATAATTATATTAGGTTCAAGATTTGCTATTAGATATCCTGCTGCAGAAAACACAAAAAAAATACATGTAGAAATAGATGAGAGTGANATTGGAAAGTTTCATGANGATGCTCTGCCTGTTATTGGAGATGCAAAAGTTTCTATAAATAAAATAACAGAAGGAATTAAATCTATGGGTGGAACAAATTTAGATTCACCTGCTGACCAAGTTAAAAAAATNCGTGAAATTTTAGATTCTGGAAAAGAAGGGTTGCACCCTCAACATGAAATTCTAAATTCTCTAAGAGAAGGAATGCCTCAAGACACTATTTCAGTTTGGGACATGACACAAATGGGTTATTATTCCAGAGCAGCATTTAAGACATATAACACATCAACTTATTTTGATTCTGGGTATTCAGGTAATTTAGGTTGGGCATTTCCTGCTGCTATAGGAGCAAAAGTTGCAAAACCTGACACNCCTGTTGTATCAATTTCTGGAGATGGTGGTTTTATGTACAATGTTCAAGAATTATCAACAGCTGTAAAGTATGGCATAAATGTAATCGCTATAGTTTTCAATGATGGATATTATGGNAATGTAAGAAGAGATCTAGAGCTAGATTGGGGAGGAGATTATGAAACTAGTTTTGTAAATCCAGAATTTGCTAAAATGGCTGAAACTTACGGAGCTAAAGGTATATATGTTGACGATCCCACTAAAGTAAACCAAGCAATTGAAGAAGGTATAGCTGCTAAAAAACCTACACTTATTGAAGTAAATATGCTCGATACGAATAAAGTTCCTAGACCTTTTGCTGGAAGAGCTCCTTGGACATTACCTCATGACCAATTACTTGACTAAAAGACATAATTAAATATTTATTAAAGCTTGTTAGAGTATAATTATTTTATACTTAACTATTTCATAAATATGAATATTAGAAACTTCAGCATTATTGCCCATATTGATCATGGTAAATCTACTTTAGCAGATAGATTTATTGAATTAACTAATACTATTTCTTCNAGAAACTTAAAAGATCAAGTTCTTGATACCATGGACCTCGAAAGAGAGAGAGGTATAACAATTAAGGCTCAAACTATTCAACTTAATTATAAGCTTGATAANGAAGATTTCATATTAAATTTAATAGATACTCCAGGACACGTTGACTTTACCTATGAAGTTTCTAGATCTTTAGCTGCTTGCGAGGGGGCACTTCTACTTATTGATGCTACACAAGGTGTTCAAGCTCAAACAATATCCACTGTATATCAGGCAATTGATCAAGACTTGGTNATAATTCCTGTAATAAACAAAATCGATTCTCCATTNGCAGAACCAGAAAAAATAATAAATGAAGTCTCNGAAATATTAGGTTTTGATGAATCNGAAATATTAAAAGTCTCTGCTAAAGACGGAACTGGGGTAGATGTTTTGCTTGAAAAAATAATTGAAAAAATACCTCCGCCAAAAGAATCCGTCGATAAGGATGGNTTGAAAGCTTTAATTTTTGACTCTATATATGATTCATTCAAGGGGGCTATTGCCTATGTTAAAGTTTTTAATGGAAAAATAAATAAAGGGCAAAAACTTTATTTTTATAATTCTAAAACCGAACTTGAGGCCATAGATATTGGATTTTTAAAACCTAATCAAGTTTCATCTAAATCTTTAGAAACAGGTTTTGTAGGTTATGTAGAAACAGGAATAAAAAATCTAAAAGATATTAAAGTTGGTGACACAATATTTGATGTAGATCATAAAGAATTAGAACCACTAATTGGATATAAAGAATCATCTCCTACTGTATATACAGGTTTATACCCAGTAGATTCTGATAGATATCAAGAATTAAGGGATGCATTAGATAAACTTTATTTAAATGATCCTAGTTTAGTATATGAACCTGAAACTTCTGCAGCTCTTGGTTTTGGATTTAGATGTGGATTTTTAGGTATGTTGCATATGGAAATAATTCAAGAAAGATTAGAAAGAGAATATGATTTAGAACTTATTACCACCGCACCAAGTGTTACGCATAGTGTCTATATGAAAAATGGAGACCTAAATAAAATTCAAAATCCTTCTGAGTGGCCTGAAACGCAAAATATTGATTATATTACTGAGCCTTGGGTGAAAACAACTATAATTACGCCTGAAAATTATATTGGAAAAGTCACAGAGTTTTTATCTAATAAAAGAGGAGAATTTGGTCAAATTGATTACATACAAAATAGTAAAAATGTAACAAATCAAAGAGTTCTAATAACTCATTATCTCCCTCTTTCTGAAATCTTAATTGATTTTTTTGATGGACTAAAATCTTGTTCATCAGGTTACGCATCAATGGATTACGAATTAATAGAAGAGCGTCAAGCGAGTCTAGTTAAGTTAGATATATTAGTTAATCATGAAAATGTTGATTCTTTATCTTTAATTACAGAGAAATCTCGAGCTTCTTATAAAGGCAGAGAACTTGTAAGTAAANTAAAAGAGCTTATTCCAAGACAAATGTTTCAAGTNCCAGTTCAAGCAGCAATTGGAGGAAAAATAGTAGCAAGAGAAAATATTAGTGCTCTAAGAAAAAATGTACTTGCAAAATGTTATGGTGGTGATGTTACAAGGAAAAGAAAATTACTTGAACAACAAGCTAAAGGTAAAAAAAGAAGAATGAAGATGATCGGTTCTGTTGAAGTCCCACAAGAAGCATTTATGGCTGTATTAAAAATCGATTAGTATTTTTCTAGTATCAATTTTGAATTTTTCATAAAGAAATTNGATGCTTTAACTAATCCATTTGGATTTCCTGTATCAAAGTGATATCCATCTAATATTTTTCCTGAAACTTCTGAATTTCTGAGAGCTCCAGCTATTGCATCGGTCAGACCAGTTTCNCCTTGTTCATTATCAATAATCTCATCAAATATACTGTAATGTAAAATATATCTACCTAATACTCCTATGTTGGTAGGAGCCTCTGAAAGTTTGGGTTTTTCAACTAATGATTTGATTTTATATCTATCAGCTTCTTCGTCAAACTGAACTATACCTTTTGATTCAATTTCAGCNTTTTTGAGCTTATTCAATCCTATAACGTGTCCGCCATATTTTTCGTAGATACTTTGTAATTGAGCTATTGAGTTTGGTTTAGAAAAGATAAGATCATCTGGCAAAATTACAGCAAAAGAATTATCTCCAATAATTCTTTTTGTTAATTTAATAGCATGTCCAGTCCCAAGAGGTTTTTCTTGAAGTAAAAACCTTATATCTGAGGATTTGATCATTTCTTCAATATCTATATTTTCATCATTTGATGGAATCNATTTATTCTTAGTAGACTCAGTAAAATAAGACCTTACAGAATCCATGCCATCTCCAATAATGATTAATATATTTTCGATACCAATTGAAATAGCTTCTTTGACAGCAAAATGAATTATAGGATAATTACCAACAGGTAACATGGATTTAGGAACTGATTTAGTTACTGGCATAAGTCTTGTACCCAAACCGGCACAAGGAATTACGGCCCAATTAAGTTTATTATTAATCATAAAATTTAATGATTTTAAAGTTTGCCCTCATCACCCAATGATAAATATAAAATGAAAAAATAGCAAAAATCGTTCTAAAACTTTAAGTCATACCTTATTATTTAAGAAAATATTTATATCAAATTAAAATATGAAAATAGAAAAAATTGAATTAAGATACTTGGAAGGTAAGCTAGACCAACCATTTGCTTGGTCTCAAAGATGGACCGATGTCAGAAGTGTTATCAACATAAAAGTTTTTACAGATGATGGTATAGTTGGATGGGGTGAAACATTCGGATCTCTAGAAACAATGGATTCAATAGCCTCTGTTTTAAAGATTTCAATCGGTGAAGATCCTCGATATATTCAAAAAATATGGAATAAGCTGTATAGAGCTACATTTCAAGGCCATGTNTTTGCTAAATCTGCAGTATATGCAATNAGTGCTTTAGATACAGCTTTATATGACATTGTAGGAAAATCTGAGAATAAAAGTGCTTCAGAAATATTAGGAGGAAAATTTAGAAATTCAATACCAGTTTATGCAACAGGTTTATATTATGTAAACAACTATTCATTTAATGATCTTATAAAAGAAGCNGAAGAGCATGCTTCAGATGGTTATACTGGAATGAAAATGAAGATTGGTGCACTGACCTTAAAAGAAGATGCAAAAAGAGTTTTAGAAGTTAAGAAAACAATTGGAGATAATATCAAATTAATGTTTGATGCAAATGAAGCCTATGATCCAATCTCTGCTATAAAATTTACTAAATTAGTATCTACTGCAGATTTAGAATGGTTTGAAGAACCTTGTGCATCAAGAGACGATGTTTCAAACATATATGTTCAATCTAACTCTCATATTCCTATTTCAGGAGCTGAAAGTCTATCTACCAGATGGGATATTGTTCCAAGAATGGTAAAAAATGTATTTGATATATTTCAACCAGATATTTGTGCTGTAGGTGGTCCATCAGAAATGCATAAAGTTGGTGTTATTGCACAAACTTTAGGAAAGAAATTTAATCCTCACTTCTGGGGAACAGGAATTTCATTTGCAGCAGCTCTTCATTCTTTATCCGTTCAACCAATTTCTCAAATAGGAATGACAGATATTCCTTATGAAAATGAATCGGTTTTAGAATGCGACAGAACCCCTCATCCTGTTAGAGAAAATCTTACTAATGATATATTTATTCATGATAATAGTAGAATTGAAATTCCTAATGGAGATGGATTAGGAATTGAAGTTGATGAAAAAGCTCTTGATAGATTTACAGTTGGGAATGTAATTTCAATTGATACTACTTCATCAGGACAAAGAATATTTTAATTGATAATCAAATGAAATTATGAAAAAAAAATTAGGTCAAAATTTCTTAAGAAATCCTGAAATCTCAGAAAAAATAGTTGAATTATCTAGATTTGAAAATGACATAGGTGTTTTTGAAATAGGTCCAGGTGATGGTGCATTGACAGATATTTTGATAGATAGATTCAAAAACCTTACTCTTTTAGAATTTGACTCAGATCTTATAATTCCACTAAAAAATAGATATAAAAAATATACAATAAATATAATAAATGACGATGCTAGAACATATAAAATAAAAAGTAGAANGAGTCTAAATGTTATTGGTAATTTACCTTACTATGCTTCTAATGTGATTATTAGAAATTTCATGACTCAAGATAAAGTTAATTCAATGGTTTTTACAGTTCAAAAAGAAGTAGGCGAACAAATTGTAGCAGGCCCTGGAAAAAAAAGTTTTCTAAGCTTGCTTATTCAATCTTTTTGTAATGTAGAAAAACTTTTGATTATCAAAAATCATGAATTTTATCCTATTCCAAAGGTTGATTCTATGACTGTCAAATTAACACCAATATCAAATAATATTGATGATAATTATGTAGAGTTTCTTAAAAAGGGATTTTCAAATCCAAGGAAAAAAATATCTAATTCATTAGGTATGGGACTAAATTTGAATTCTAAAGAAGTTAAAACTTTACTTGATTTATCAAATNTTGANGAAAACTTAAGGCCTCAACATCTTGATTTGGATAATTGGAAAAGTTTGTTTAAAAATTACCAAAAATATGATCAAATATAATAGTTATGCAAAAATAAATTTAGGTTTAGAAGTCATTAGTAAAAGAGATGATGGTTTTCATGATATTTCTACAATCATTTCAAAAATAGATCTTTGTGATGAAATTATTTTTGAAAAATCAGATCAAAATGAAGTTAAACAAAAAGGANTAATTCAAGAAAATAATATTGTTTTTAAAATTTTAGAATTTATGTCTAAAAAGTATAAAATACATAATAAATTATCTATAAAAATTATAAAAAATATTCCTTATTCCTCTGGTATGGGNGGAGGATCTTCTAATGCAGCTACATCAATTGAAGGTATTAATAAATTATTTAACTTAAATTTAGATTCAAAAGAAAAATTTGATATAGCTTTAAATTTTGGTTCAGACATCCCTTTTTTTCTTTCTAGTTCATCTGCAATGATAACGGGAAGAGGAGATAAAATTTCATTTATACAAAACCCGATAATTAATAATCTTGTTATTTTCCATCCAAAACACAAAATTCAGGATAAAACTAAGCAAATATTTGAAANCAATACTGAATTTACAAATGGTAGGTTACAAAATGATTTATTGAACCAAATAAAAAACAATCAANAAATCAAAGGCCCATTTTTTAATGGATTAGAANATTCAGCANTGAAAACTTTTAATAATTTAAAGGAGATCAAAGAAAAGTTGAAATCTTTAGGAGTGAATAATCTTTCTATGACTGGAGCGGGTCCTACTTATTTTTCTATCCAAAAGAATGATGANGATGCAGAAAATATAAAACAGTTAGTAGATAGATCTGATTTAGATTTATTAGCCATAAANGCAAAAATTTTATGAGTATTTATAATGTTGCTTTGTCATTGATATTAATATTTGCAAACTGGTTATTTATATCTTCATATTTAAATATTTATAAATTTTTTGACTATGAAAGAAATAATAATATTCCTAATAATATTCTAGTTATAAATATATTCACTTTTATTTTTATTTTCATTTCTTATCTTTTACCTAACATTTTCTTTCAGTTCAACTCAATTAAATCTTATGAATTTTTACCATATTTTTTCTTAATGCTACTTACCTTNTGGATTTTGATTATTTATGGTATTTATTTGTATATTTTTGAAAAAATTTCNATAAGACACATTTTTTTACTTGTATTAATTACAATTATAAATATAGGCTTTACCTATCCAACATTACTGTCTTTGGCATTTGATAAATATGAATAATTTTACCCTTAAAGAAAATATAGATTTGTTAAATACTTTAGACTCTGGCCAATCATTTGCATGGGAAAAAACATCAGATAATCAAAAATCTTATAAAGGATTTTTTAGGAATTCTGAATTGCTAGTTACGGAACTTGAAGATTCCATTAATGTACAAGTATTAAATGATGTATTAGAAGATGATCTTAAGGATAAGTTTTTATACTATCTAGGAGAAGATCCTTTTTCTTTAGAAGATTTTAATAATTTATTAAATGATAATGTTATATCTCCAGTAATTGATAAATATCCCAGATTAAGAATCTTAAAACAAGAACCTTGGGAATGTATGGTAGGTTTTATCACTTCTTCATGTTCTAATCTTGAAAGGATCAAATATCACATGAGGTTACTAAGAGAAATAAATAATAATATCTTCCCTGAACCATATCAAATATTTAAAATAGGTGAGAATAAACTAAGAGAACTAGGGTTTGGTTTTAGGGCTCCTTATATAATCAACTTGGCTAAATCAATGTTAGATGAAGAAATAAGCATAAATACTCTAAATCAATCTGCTTATGATGAATGTTTAAATAGCCTTATACAAATAAAAGGGATAGGCAGGAAAGTTGCTGATTGTATTTTAGCTTATTCTTTTGATAAAAAAGAATCATTTCCTGTAGATCGTCATGTTTTAAAAGGTTTAATTAGATGGTATAAATATCCTAAAAAAATTACTCCTGAAAAAGCAAGTGATAAAGCTAAAAGAAAATTTGGAAAATTGTCATCACATGCACAACAATATATTTTTCATAGACAAAGATTAGCTAGTAGAGCAGATATGTGGGGAGGAACTCATAAGATACATGCTATAAACAATGATATAAATTAGAAATAAAATCATNGCTNAGAGTNATATCATTTTGATTATGAATCTTATTCTTGTTTATAATTTGTTTTATTTCATAAAAATACATAATTTCTCTTAATTCATTTTTTGGAAAACTCAATGAATTTAAAAATTCATCTCTTTTACTTTCCTTTACAGAGAAGAAAGAAAAGAATATTTTTTCTCTAATATTTGATTCATCCCAGAATTTTTTATTTATATAATTTATTTTGTTCATGAAAAGTTTTGGGAACAATGAACTTATTTTCTGATCATTACTCATTAAATTTACAAAATTCGCTAATANTGGTTCATTTAGAAATTTTAAAATTTCATTATTTTTTCTATATAGAGATATGTTATTTNTATACATNAATGAGTTATAAAACAGTGATTTTGTTTGATCATCAAAATCAAATCCAAGCCTTGATTTATATCTTATAGCTCTATAAATTCTTGTAGGATCATCCTTAAATGAGTCTTTATGTAAAACCCTTATAATTTTTTTATTAATATCATTTATAGAATTTATAGGATCTAGTATTTTGAAACCATCTGACTTTATTTCCAAAGCTATAGAATTAATACTAAAATCTCGTCTATATAAATCTTCATTGATAGTTGATTTGGTCCATTNTGGTAATGATCCCGAAGATTTATATTTCTCCTTTCTAGTGTGNGCTAGATCAATCTGTAAGCCANTATCCAGAAATAACTTATAATTTGGAAAATCATGTATTTTTTTAAGTTTAGATTTATATCTCCTTGAAATTTTATTTGAAAAATCATCAATATCACCATCAACGATTATGTCTAAATCAATAAATTCTATATCAGTATCTAATAAAATATCTCTTATAATTCCTCCAACCAAATATATTTTTATTTCATTTTTTGATTTGTACTCTCTGCAATAATCTATAATAGAAGAAAGATTATTATTTGATTGAATAAATGTATTTATTTTGTTTAAAGTCTTGCTCAATTTAAATATTTTTTTATATTTATTTTATGCTAAAGGAGAAAATTATGAATATAGAGAAAGTGAAAATATTTTTTGATTACACTTGTCCATGGGTTAGGCAAGCCGGTTTCTGGTTATTAGACCTTGAAGAAAAATCACAAATAGATATAACTTGGAAACCTTTTTTATTAGAGCAAATTAACTCAGAAAACGATGAGAACTGGTTAGCATGGGATCAAGACCTGTCTGAATATGTAAGCAGAGGGATTTGGCCTCACTTAGGAGGAATAGCTGCTAGAAATGTTTCTAAAGAAGCTGGCCATTCATATATGAAGGCTATTTTTGAAGATAAGCATGTCAAAAGAATAGATGTAAGAAGCAGGGATTATGTAGTTAATTTAGCTAAGTCACTTAATATATACTCAGATAAATATCAAGAGGATTTAGACTCAAAAAAATCTTTAGATTTAATATCCTCTTCACATATAGAAGCCGAAACAAAAGGTATATTTGGAACTCCTACAATTGAATTTTCTGATGGAAATACTGTCTTTTTAAAAACATTTACTCCTCCAGATAAAGATTCCATATCATTTTTTGATGCATTGAAAATTTTATCTACTAATAATTCCTATTTTGGAGAATTAAAAAAACCTCAACCACCATGGCCTAAACAACATCAAATATGATGTTTGAGATAATACAAAAACTTATAAAAGATGACTTTGATAAATTTAAAGTTGCTTTGACTCATAGTTCATACATAAATGAGAATTCTAGTAACGAATATTTAGAATCAAATGAACGTTTAGAATATTTAGGAGACTCAGTAATAAGTTATGTTGTAAGTGAATATTTGTACCAAAATTATCCTGGATTACCTGAAGGAGACTTATCAAAAATCAGATCTGAAATAGTTAATCAAAAATCATTATCGAACTACTCAAAAAAACTTCAACTTGGAAATCAATTGATTTTAGGAAAAGGTGAAGAAATGAGCAACGGTAGAAATAAAGTTTCAACATTGTGTAATTTATTTGAATCTGTTGTAGGTTATCTTTCAATAAATCTTGGACTTGAACAAACCTCAATTTATCTAATTGATTTATTTAAAAATCAGATTGATGAAATATATAGTAATAAATCTTATTTTGATTCAAAATCACTACTTCAGGAAAAGCTTCAAGAAATTGGAGAAGAGTTACCCATTTATAAACCTGAAATTTTAAAAGATGGTTCATTTCTAATAAAACTATTTATAAAGAACGAATTAGTCTCTAAAGGTCATGGTAGAAAAAAAATAGATGCTGAAAAAATTGCAGCTAAAGATGCTTTGAAAAAATACAATAATTTCAAAAATAATGATTGATACAATTCTTTTTATTATTCTTTTACTGTTACTTAATGTTGTTGGCTTTGCATACAATCAACTATTAAACAAAAAGTTTTATATAGATTTACCAAATGTATTAATTGGTTTTATTATCCTTGTTATTATTGGATCATTATTTTCTATTTTTTCATTTAATAACATATCTAATTCAAATATATGGAAAATATCTTATTTATTAGTTATTTCTTTTTCATTTATTTCAATCAGTAAAAATAAATTACTAAAAGAGTTATTCAAATCCTTTTTTGATTTTAAATATTTGTTTTTTATAATTATTTTTGGATTAATTCTTTTATTAAGAATGAGTAATTCGGATATNTTAAATACTGAAAAGATTATGGAATATATGATCCTATCATCTTCCATGTCATCTACTTCTATAATCTCTGAAGATTTGTGGTTTCATAATAAATCTATATCATATTATTCGTTTGGCTATTTCGTTTTTTCATCTATCCCTTCTGTTTTAAGTATGAATAGTTCAATAGCCTATAATTTTGTATTACCAACAGTTGTTTCTATGACTTTTCTATCATCTTATAAACTGATTATTCATATTTTTGGAAACTCTAAAATTCGAATATATTTTCTTTTACCAATTGTTTTTACTTATATTTATTTTATAACTCCATTTGCAACCATTTTAGAAATGATTAGTCATAGCTCTCTAGGATCTAACTTTTTATTTAATTTAATTGATATAGATGGAATCACAAAAAAAGAAAACTTCGAATTATTCTGGCCAAATGATAATTGGTGGTGGTTTTCAGTTTCTAGAATAATTAGCTACAATAAACCGAATCTTTTTTTATCAGATTACACNATTAATGAATTTCCTAGTTTTTCCTTTATTTTAGGAGATATTCATCCACATATACTAGTTATTCCATTTGTGATTTTAGGCTTCAGTCTAATATTTAATATGTTCTACAAAAATGATTTTTCATTAGTTTCAACATTTTGGTTAAATATAACTTTTATTATTACAATAATGATAAACCCATGGTACTCAGTAATCCTTCTTTGGTATGTGATTGTAAATATTCTGTTTTATAAAAAAAATAACAATTTCGAACTTAAATATATAAGATTTTTTATTGGTATTTTAGTTTTTGAAATCATTATATTTATATTTCTAATTAATCCTAATAATTTATTAGAATTCCCATATNTTTCTAATGTAAAAATTATTTCTAGATTTCATCATTTATTTTTTTATTGGGGTTTTTCTTATATTCCTATTTTTGTTTTCATANCATACAAAGTATTTATGATAGGTTTTTCAAAAGATCTTTTGAGGACTTATTTATTGATTTTGATAACCTCTTTATTGTTCCCTTTAATTCTTCCTGGCTTTTATCTCAATTTTGAACTATTTCTNAATTTTCTTATAAATAATATATTTTTCTCATTCTTGTTGTCTTCCTTGATAATCATTATAAAAAATGAAGAAAATCTTATGAAAAATATATTGATTTTGCTATTTAGCTCANTTGTGGTTATTTTTGGAACAGAATTTATATATATCGTTGATAAATTTAACAATCGAATGAACACTGTATTTAAGTTCTATTTTATAAACTATATAATTCTTAATTTAATATCTCTTTACTTGATTTTTTATTTGATCAAATTAATAAGTAAAATAAAAAAAAATATAGCTATTACATTAATAATTTTATTGATAATTCCATCAATATGGTGGAACGTATCAGCAATAAGATCAAGGTCTATTGATAATATAGGATCATTCAACACAAATGGTTTAGATTTCTTAAATCAATCAGAGAAAGAAGTAATTGATTATATAAATAATAATATTCCTAAAGAATCTATTATTCTTGAAGGAGTTGGAAAGTCTTATACTAGGTCAAATATTATTTCTGCGTCTACAGGTCGTGCGACTGTATTAGCATGGGTTAACCATCAATTACAATGGAGATCAGATTCTCAAATGATCTTAAAGCTAAATAATCAAATAGAAGAATTTTATACCACACCCTCTATAGATAATGAGATGCTTAATCAGTACAACGTCAAATATATATTGTTATCAACATTTGAAAAAAAGAGATATGATCTTAATAATGATTCAAATTTTGATGAATTTAATTTGATTTTTGAAAACAAAGATTTTAAGATTTTTGGCTTATATGACTAACATTATTAAAAATAATATTTATCTTTTTTCTTATCTTAATATCCTGATAATTGCTTTTTTGTTTAGATTTATTGATCTAGGAAATAGGGCAGTTCACCATGATGAAAGCTTGCATGGTTATTTTTCATTCGTTACATCTAACGGTGATTACTATTCACACAATCCTTTAACCCATGGTATGTTTCTATTTAACATTCTTTCAGGCGTTTTTTGGATATTAGGTAGTAATGATTTTTTGCTAAGGCTTCCTTTTGCAATTGCAGGTCTCTTGATAGTGTTATCTCCTGTTTTAATAAGAAAAGAAATAGGTGATAAATCAACTTTATTAATTGCTTTTCTAATATCTATTTCTCCTTCTTTAGCTTATTTTAGTAGATTTGCTAGAAATGACGTCTTTATGTCAGCAATATTGATAATGCTTTTTATTTTTATACTAAAGTACGTAAATACAAAAAAAGAAATTTGGTTATTTCAAATAGTAGGAATTATTGCACTAGGTTTTACTATAAAAGAAAGTATGTACTTGAATCTTTTAGGAGTGTTGATATTTTTATCTTTTTATTCATTTAAAGATTTATTAAATGTTGCCTTGGGTAAAATTAACATCATAGAAATAAATCATATTACTAAATTATTTCTAATTTTATCTTTAATAACAATTCCATTAGCAGCTCCAATGTTATCTGTCTTTCAGTCTTCATTAGGAGTGATATTATCTACACCTGAAAGTTACCCTGGTATACCTGCAGGACTCCCAGTTGGAAATGGTATAGTTGTTGCTGTAATTATTACTTTTTTGTTATTTCTTATTTCAAACATATTTGGATTTATGATTGATAAAAAACTTTGGTTCAAATCAATAAGTATATTTTTAATTATTTTTATACTTATGTTCACTACTTTTTTTATAAATCCTTCTGGAATTATTACAGGTCATTGGCAATCATTAGGTTATTGGTTATCACAACATGATGTTGCTAGAGGAGGGCAGCCATATTATTACTACATAATAATATTATTTACAAACGAATTTTTGATTTTTTTTATTGGACTTCCTTTATCTATTTATTACCTTACAAAGGGAGAGTTTTTTGAAAGATTTCTATCCTTTACGGCTATTTTTTCTCTAGTGGCTTTTTCTTTAGCAGGAGAAAAAATGCCATGGCTAATGATAAATTTAGTTATTCCATTTATATTCCTTGTTTCTTTTTTTATATCTAAATCAATAAGTTTATTAGATAAATCAAAAGAAATTTTATTACTATATTTTGTATCTGCTTCTGTAATAATATTTCTAACTCTAAAGTTAATATTTACTAATTATTCAGTTGAAAACAATAACTATTTTTACGATATTATTTTTTTGATTATTTCAATTTTAATTATTTCATTTAGTTTTTTATCAAAAGATATTTTTTCTCTAAAACAGTTTTCTATTTCATTATCGTTAGTAATTTTTATTTTGCTCAGTTTACTTACGATAAAAACTACATCAAAAGTTATATTTGATTTATCTGATGAACCTTACGATATGTTGATATATACTCAATCATCAAACTCAATTCATCAACTAAATAAAGAAATTCAAGATTCATATATAAAAAAAGAAGATCTAATTGTAGGAGTTGATACTTTAGATGGATTTGCTTGGCCTTGGATGTGGTATTTGCGTGAGAATAAAAATGTTGTTTGGATAGATAATATAGAAATTTTAGATCATAAATATGATTATTTACTTGTTAACTCTAAAAACATGGAAAAAATACCAGAAGAATTTTTGTCAGATTATAATATTAAGAGAACAATTCCCCATAGAAAATGGTTTCCTGAAAGTATCTATAGAAATATGAGCATAAATGATATTCCGGATATGATAATAAGTAATAAAAAAAGAGTTTCAATCTCAGAATATTATTTAAATAGAGACTTTCAAACAAAAGTTGGGGACACTAATTTTGTCTTAATAAAATCCAAAAAATTTGAATCCATTGAATAAATTTATAAAAACTAACAATTTACTTTCTATACTTTTTTCATCTTTATTTATATTTGGAATTTATAAAATAGTAAATGATTTTAGTGAAATAACTGAAAATATTTCAAAGATTACTTTTCCAATTTTGTTTATATCTACAATAATTTATTTTTTATCTGTGATATTGAGGTATCTAAGATGGAAAGTTATTTATTTAGAACTCTTTGATAATTACAAATTTAATATGATAAATGAAACAATAATTGGTTATATGGCTAATAATTTACTTCCTTTTAGAATAGGTGAACTATACAGAGTAAACAGAATTGTAAAATCAGAAAGCAAAACATTTATAAGAGTTTTATCAACTATTTTTACTGAAAGACTTTTTGACGTAGTTGCTTTAGTATTATTATTGATATTTGCATTACCTTTTATAGATAAATTTGATTTTAAGCTCTTTCAAATCAAGAATTCAGCAATATTGCTTTTGGGAATATTTTTCTTAGGATTAGTAGCATTATTTTTAATGAAGAAAATAAGTGTTTTTGAAAAAATAATCCATAAATTTTTATCACTATTTAACGATTTGTTATCCTTTTTTTATGAATGCAAGTCATATAATAAGTACGTAATTGTAATGCTTCTTTCTATACTTATTTGGCTAGTTGAAAGCTTAGTATACTTTGTTATTGCAGATTATTTTATTATAGATATTTCAAACAAATATTTATTCACTATAATTTTAATTGTTTGTTCTATTACTAATTTATCTGGAATAATTCCATCATTACCTGGAAATTTAGGAAATTTTGAATTTTTTGGAACATTAGCTTTCCTTGCGATGGGAATTACATCATCTATAGGAGCTACAGTAATAATTATTGTTCATTTAGTTTTATTTATTCCAATTTCTATTCTTGGATTTATAATATTATCAATGCAAAAAATAGCTTTAAAGAAATAATATGAGAATATGTATAATTGGAGGAGGAATAACTGGTCTATCTGCCGGTTATAAATTATCTAAATTAGGACACAAAATTTCTATTTTTGAATCTGGATCATTTTTAGGTGGACAAGCATCTACCATAAAGATTGAAGACTTTGAAATTGAAAAAGCATATCATCACTTATTTGCGACAGACAAGTCTATACTCGATTTATATAAAGAATTAGGAATAAAGAACGAACTTAATTGGTATAAATCTACAGTAGCTACATATTCAGAAGGTAAAATTTGGAGAACAACATCACCATTTGATTTGTTAAGATTGTCCTTAATTCCTTTTACAGAAAGAATAAAGCTTTTTCTAATATCTATAAGATTAAAGTTATTAAGAAATTGGAAAAAAATTGAAAATGAAACAGCTTTTGAATGGCTTGCTAAAAAAGTGAATAATAAAACTTTTGAAATAATTTTTAAGCCACTTTTGAAAGGTAAATTTGGAAAATATTACAATAAAATACCTATGCCTTGGTTCTGGTCAAAAATTCAAACAAGAGTCTCTTCACGGAACTATAAATTACAGGAAGTTCTATGTTATCCTAAAAACTCTTTTTCACACTTAATTCAAACACTTGAAAATGAGATAAAGAATAATGGAGGTGATTTTTTTTTAAATACAAAAGTTACTGAAATTATAGAAAAATCAAATCAAATTGAATCAATAAATTTTGAAGACATTGATTCAAACATTTCTAACATAGAATTTGATATTGTGATATCAACTGTTCCATATAGTGTCCTTGGTAAATTAGTTGATCTTGACAGCTCTTTAAAAAAGGACATGAAAGAAGTTGATTACATGTCAGCTATAGTAATGATTTTAGTGCTTGAAAAGAAAGTTTCTGATTATTATTGGCTTTCTATAGCTGATAATAATTTTCCATTTTTAGGTTTAATTGAACACACTAATCTTGTTCCTAAAGAATTATATTCAAACCGTAATATTTTATATATAACTAATTACGTTGAAAAAGATAACCCTTTACTTGAATTGAATTATGAAGAATTACTAGATTTATATTTACCATTTATGAAAAAAATAAACAATGAATTTACTAAAAATTGGATCAAGGAATTTCGATTCAGCAAAATACATTATGCACAACCAATATTTCCAATAAACTATTCATCAAAAATAATTCCATTAAGATTACCTATAAAAGGATTATATAGTGGCAATACAGCTCAAATATATCCTGAAGACAGAGGAACAAATTATTCGGTTGATATAGCAGATAAAATCATAAAATTGATTGAAAAAGATTATTAGATTTTCAATTCAATTAGTCAAATTTATAAATAATACACATAAAAAATTCAATATATTGTCTGTTAACGTTGGATATGTCTTTTTTATAGTGAATAATAGATTTATAGTTTTCTAACTAATTAAGGGGGAATAATGGAATCATTAAAAGACAAATCAGTTATTTTAACAGGTGCTGGGTCAGGCATAGGTAGAATAACAGCAAAAATGCTAGGTGAATTAGGTGCAAATGTCTTCATTGTTGGAAGAAGAGAAAATTTACTTAAAGAATCTGTAAAAGAAATCATAGAAGCAGGTGGAAATGCTGCATATATTTCAGCAGACTTAGAAGACGGAGATGCTGCAGCAAATGTTGCAAACGAAGCGATTAAAGAATTTGGGAACATTCAGTATTTAGTAAACAATGCAGGTCATAGTAGTAAAGTAAGAGCAATAAGATACGTAGAAAAAGAAGACTGGCAATCTGTTTTTAATGTTAATGTTGAAGGCGTTTATAGACTGTCACAAGCAATTATCCCAAATATGATAAAAAATGGTGAAGGAACAATTGTTACTATTTCATCTATGGCAGCAGTAACTCCTGGCTTGATGGGTGGAGTGCCTTATTCATCTGCCAAATCTGCAGTAGCTGCAATGATGACGGCAATGAGGCAGGAATTAAGAGAACACAATATAAGAACTTGCACCATTTATCCTGCAGAGGTGGATACGCCAATTCTTGATAATAGGCCACTTCCTCCAGATGCTAAAGCAAGATCAACCATGATGATGCCTGAAGATATAGCAGATGCTATATTATTATGTATGAGAATGCCTCAAAGAACTATTGTGCAAGACTTAATTATTAGTCCAACAATACAGAGAGATGTAAGTGAAGATATGAAGATTGCAAAATCATTAGGTAAGAAATAATACTTATTTTGTAACAATAATATCTTGTTAGCTAAAAATTGAATTGATAAAATTAATATATAAACTCAGGAGAGAATTTGTCAGAAAATCAAAGTTCTGAAAAATTAAGAAATATTATTAAAGATTCTATTTCTAATCAAAAAAGAAAAACAGTTACAGTATTATCTTCACTTTTAGCAGTGCAAGACACTCTTCACTATATTCCTGATGAAGCCATAGAAGAAATATCAATCCATTGTAGTGTAACTATAAACGATGTATGGAGCGTAGCCTCATTTTATACAAATTTCAGATTTACACCACCAGGAGACAAAACACTTGATGTTTGTTGGGGGCCAAGTTGTCATATTAATGGAGCTCAAAAACTAATAAATCAAGCTCATGATGAATTAGACATAAAAGGTGAAGGAGAATCTGAAGATAAAAAAGTTACTCTAAGATATTCTACTTGCTTAGGTGCATGTGCACAAAGTCCAGTTTTTGCAATCGATCATAAAATGTATGGAAAATTGGATGAAACAAAAGTTACAAAAATAATTGATAAATTGAAAAATTAATATATGACAGAACAATATAAAAATTTAGAAAAATTAGCAAATGAATACATTGATAGTATTTACAAAAATAAAGTTGTAATAAAGGTACAAACTGGTACATCAGGACAAGCTGTTGGAGCTGATGAGATTTTTTCATTACTTAGTTCAAAAAAATCTGACAAAATAAATGTAATTGAAGTTGGATCTATGGGATTGATGTATCTTGAGCCTTTAATTGTTGTGATTCTGCCCAATAATGATCAGATTTTTTATGCAAATGTTGATGAAAAAATAAGCGAGAAAATATTTAATCATTACTCATCTTCTAACGAAATACTTAAAGAAAACTCGTTTGCTTATGAATCTTCTCGCAATCTAGACGCATCTATACCAAAATTAAATGAACTTCCTCAGTTTGCAAAGCAATTGAGAATCGCTACTAGAAACTTTGGTGAAGTAACACCTGGAGATATTTTGCAATATATTTCTACAGGTGGATATGCAGCATTAAATAAAGCACTTTTTGAAATGTCTCCTGAAGATGTTGTTGAAGAAGTAAAAAATTCTGGTCTTAGAGGAAGAGGAGGGGCCGCATTCCCGACTGGAGTAAAATGGAGCTTTCTAGCACCAAATAAAGCTCCCGTTAAGTATGTTTTATGTAATTGTGAAGAGGGAGATCCTGGAGCATATAATGATAAAGGAATAATGGAAACTGATCCTCACACACTTGTCGAAGGTCTAATATTAAATGGATATGCAACAAACTCTAACAAATCTTATGTATTTATCCGACAAGGTCACGATATTCCAATTAATGCAATTGAAAGAGCCATTGCTGAAGCTTATGAAAAAGGACTTTTAGGAAAAAATATTTTAGGTTCGGATTTCTCATTTGATATGGAAGTTTCTCTTACAGGAGACTCTTATGTTGCGGGAGAAGAAACAGCCTTAATGGAAGCAATAGAAGGTAAAAGATCTACTCCTCGTTTCAAACCACCTTTTCCTGCTGCATCTGGATTATGGAAAAAGCCTACAAATATAAATAATGTGAAAACTATTTCTTATGTTCCACAAATTATTAAAAATGGATCAGATTGGTTTAAGTCTACAGGAACTGAAAAATCTAGTGGCACTGCAATTGTTTGTTTGTCAGGGCATATAAATAGGCCCGGAATGTATGAAATACCAATGGGTATGACAATTGATGAAGTAT
Source organism: Chloroflexota bacterium (assembly GCA_002711965.1). The sequence goes on from PASM01000003.1 coordinate 22,134, forward strand.
TAGAAGAGGTTGGGGGAGGATCAAACTCAAATAAACCAATAAAGATGCTTCAAACTGGTGGCCCCTTGGGTGGAGTTCTTGGAAAAGAAGCTTTTTCAACAAAGATCGATTTTGATGAAATGGCTCAATCTGGAGCAATACTAGGGTCAGGAGGAATTATTGTTTGTGACGATTCAGTATCTGTAGTTGATTTAATTAGAAACTTAGTTGCATTTAACCAATTTGAATCATGTGGAAAATGTTTCCCATGTAGATTAGGAAATACTCATATGTATGATGTACTTCAGAGATTAGCTGACTCAAAAAGTAATACAAATGACTTACAATTGCTTGAACGAATAGGAAACAGTATGAAAATTGGATCCCTATGTGGACATGGACAATTAGGATACAATCCTATATCCTCGTCTTTGAAATACTTTGAATCTGAAATTATTGATTCACTAAATAATAAAGTAGAACCATTAGAAAAAATGCTTACACCAACTAGAACAAGACCAAATTCTACGGAGTAAAAATTGGCTGATGAACAAAAAATAAATATAAATGGTAAAAACTTAGATATAAAGTCTGGTCAAACTATTCTTCAAGTAGCAATGGATAACGATATTTATATCCCATATCTTTGCTATTACCCAAGCATGAAGCCATATGGAGCATGCAGAGCTTGTTTAGTTGAAGTTGAGATGCCAAATGGAAGAAAAATGACAGTTGCTTCATGTACTACTCCAGCAGGCGACTCTATGAAAGTAGAAAGTGAAAATGATTCTGTTAATGATCTTAGAAAAGGTGTTGTTGAGTTATTGATGAGTGAACATCCACATGGTTGTCTTACTTGTCATAGGACTGAATTATGTGGGCCTCAAGACATCTGTCAAAGACATGTTGCAGTTACGGATAGATGCACCATATGTCCAAAAAATGAAAGATGTGAACTTAAAGATACTGCAAGATTTGTTCAGCTAGATATGACGATTCCTCTAAATTACAACAGAAGAGATTTACCTATTCATGTTGATGACCCTTTTTACGATAGAGATTACAATTTGTGTATTGTTTGTGCTAGATGTGTTAGGGTTTGTGATGAAATCAGAATAGATTCAGCTCTGACTTTAGTTTCTAGATCTGGAGTTTCTTTGGTAGGAACATCAAATGGGACTTCATTACTAGAATCAGGATGTGAATTTTGTGGAGCATGTATTGATGTTTGCCCAACAGGAGCTTTAGTTGAAAGAAACTATAAATGGGAAAAATCTGACAAAGAATTCAATGCAACATGTTTTAACTGCTCTGGTGGGTGTGATGCACTGGTTGAAGTAAATAAATCAGAGAAATTAGTTAGGTTCAAAGGAGATTTATCTTCTGAATCAACAAGAGGCCAACTATGTTACAAAGGAAAATTTGGATATGATTATCCGAACTCAACATCAAGAATTAAGAAATCTTATATCAAAGAAGTTTATAAACACAAAACAATTGAAAATGATCAGGTTTTTTCTGAATTGAACTCAAAGCTATCTAATTTAGATTCAAATGAGATAGCAATAATATCCTCTCCTAGGGCATCTGTGGAAGATAATTTAGGAATATTGAATTTAGCAAAAAAAGTAAATACTAAGTATGTTGCTAGTGCATATCTTAACAATATTCCTTATTATAAAACGTTATCAGAAAGGATAGGTTACCTATCTTCCTCTTCTAATATATGGAATCTAGAAAAGTCTGATTGCAATGTTGTTATTTCGTCAAACATTACAGAAGAAAACAATTTGATTTCTCTGCCAATTAAAAAAGCATCAAAAGAACAATCTAAACTTATTGTCATTGATCCACGTGAAATAGACTTAACTAGGTATGCAAAGCTTTGGTTAAAGCCTGTCCCCGGAACTGAAGGATTGATTGTAAATACTATTAGTAAAATAATTTTTGACCAAAACCTTGAAAATAAAGATTTAGATTCAGACCAAGTAGATAATTTCAAGAAATTCATGTGGAATTTTGACCCAGTTAAAATTTCTAACATAACTAAAGTCCCAGAAAAAAAATTATATGAAGCTGCAGAATTAATTTCTAAATCAAATAAAACTTCATTTACTTTTGGACAAGATACAATAAATGATCTTGAAACAAATAATTATATTGATTCAATTTATAACTTAGCTGTAATAACTGATAATTTAGAAGGTGAAGGAAAAGGATTATATCCAACATTTAACGGTATAGGATCTTCTTCTTTTTATCAAATATTTGAATCTAATAAACAACCATTCACAACTACTAAAGAAATATTAGAAAAGATAAATGATAAATCAATTAAAGCATTGATTATATTTGGAGACGGAATTAATCCTGATCTTTTATTTGAAAACAAGTTAGATGAAATTTCAGAAAATTTAGAAGTAATGATTTATGCAAATCACTTAAAAAATAAAGTTTTTGATAATGCTGATTTTGTTATTCCAACAAAAACTTATGCAGAGCAAGAATCAACAGTTATTAACTTAGCAGGGAAAATTAAAAATGCTCCTAAGATGATACAACCAGTAAGTAATAATCTACTGTCTATATGGGAAATATCAGAAAAAATTTATAATGATAAAAAAATAGATATAGTAAATGCAAAAAATACATTTATATCAAAAATATCAGATGATAATTTAAGCATTAGTAAAAAACCATTATCTAATTTGATAAAATTTTCGGACCCTGAACTTGATCAATATGAATCAAAATCCCTATATTATTTACCTGGAAGAATTTTGAATAGACCTGAAGAAATAACAGTAGAATCTGAAGAAGATATGAACAAAATTAAAACACCAGTGAAATTAAGATTGCATCCTAATGATGCATCAGCGTACAATTTAAATGATTCAACAAAAATAACTTTGGAAGATGAAAATGGAAATATAATAATTTCTTCTGAGTTTTTAGCAGATGGTGAAATTGAAGGAATGATAACTTCAACTGATTATTTTGGAAGAATGGTTACTGATCTAGAATCTAGTAAGAATCCTGATTTCTCTTCAATAGTCCCTCAGCTTGAATGTAAAAAAATAAAAATAAAAAAATAATTGAGAGGATGATATGTCAAAGCCTATAAATGTAACAGAAGCAGATTTTGAACAGTTAGTAGAAAATTCTGATATCCCCGTAATGGTTGACTTTTGGGCTGATTGGTGTGGACCTTGCAAAATGATTGCACCTACATTAGATCAACTTGCAGAAGAGTATGATGGTAAAGTTTTATTTGCCAAAGTTGATGTTGATAGTAATCCAAACCTTTCAGTTAAGTTTTTTGTTAGGTCTATTCCAATGAATGTTATTTTTAAAGACGGTAAGCCAGTTGATCAAATAATCGGAGCTGTTGGAAAACAACATTTTGAAGAAAAACTTAATTCTGTAGTATAAAACATTATAAGGGAGTGAGTATATTCTGGTGAATTTTCTAGTCTTCAAAACTATGATTGGTATTATTTATCAAGGAGGGTTCGATTCCCTTTCTCTCCCGCCAAGGAAACTCTTATGAATCTAAAAAATGACAAAATATCATACCCAGCATTAGTTTTAGTAATACTTTTTGCAGGAATAGTAGGCGCTAGTATTAACGGTTTATTCGGATTAATATTATTTTTTATATTAGCTATTCCACTAGTATTTCTAGTAGACTCTTTTTTTGTTGAATAATTATATTCCTAATTCTTTTACAGCAAGATTACTAATATATTTTCCAATAACTAATGAAGATGTTGCTCCAGGTGAAGGAGCATTTAAGACATGTATAGCATTTTCAGAACCTTCAATTTTAAAATCATCAATTAATGAACCGTCAGGTGCAACAGCTTGAGCCCTCACTCCAGATCCTCCTACATCAAGATCAGAACTATTCACTTCTGGAATTAATTCTCTTAAGCTTTTAACAAAAACAGATTTTCTAAGTGATCTGTTAATTTCCCATATTCCTGTTTTCCAATCATTTTTTAAAAGATTCCAAAAACCACTATATGTAAAAGTTTCTAATGTATCACGTAATGATATATCTCTTTTTCTATATCCTTCTCTTTTTGTTGCCAAAACTGCGTTAGGGCCAGCTTCAACAAAGCCTTTCATAGTTTGAGTAAAATGAACTCCAAGAAAAGGTAATTCTGGATTTGGAACAGGATAAATCAATCCTTTAACAAGATGTTCTTTAGATTTTTTCAAAGTGTAATATTCACCTCTAAAAGGAATTATTTTCAAATCAGTTTTCATGCCAAACATTTTAGCTATTCTATCTGAATGTAAGCCAGCACAATTTATCACTTTTTTAGTCTCAATATCACCTTTGTTAGTTTTTATAATTAATTTACCATTTGACTCTTCTGATCCTAATACTTCAGTATCTAAAAATACTTCTCCACCATTGTGTCTAAATTGATCAGCGTACACTTCAGTAACTTTTATATAGTCTACAATTCCTGTTTTTGGTGCATGCAATGCCTTAATTGCTTTTACATGAGGCTCAATTTCTTTCATTTCGTCTTGAGATACTACTTTTAACCCTTCAACTTTATTTTCTGTTCCTCTCTCATAAAGATTATCTATTTTATCCAAATCTGATTCTTTGGTAGCAACTATTAATTTACCACAAGTCCAAACAGGTATTTCGTTTTTTTCACAAAATTCAGTCATAGTTTTTCTGCCTTCAACACAAAACTGAGCCTTGAATGATCCTGGTTTATAATATATTCCGGAATGAATCACTCCAGAGTTATGACCAGATTGTTGCGAAGCTACAGAAGAACTCTTTTCTAAAACTATAATATTTATATTTTTTTTAGTTCTCAATATTTCATTAGCTGTTGCTAAACCAATGATTCCACCACCTATTATCACTAAATCTACATTCTCTTTTAACATAACTACTCCTAGATTAAAACTGATCTTATAATTTCTTCAGAAGACTTAATTATTAAGTCATAAGCATTATCAATAGCATATTTTAAGTCTGTTGGTCCAGAGACAATGCTAAAAAATGAGGTTATACCTAATTCTCTTGAATCTTTATATCCATCTCCAATAGATCCTGATAAACATATAACAGGAATCCCAAGTTTTTTTGCTCTCATAGCTACAGCTACTGGAGATTTATTGAATTGTGTAGATTTATCTGTACTTCCTTCACCAACAATTACTAAGTCTACACCTTCTAAATGCTTTTCATATTCTAAAGAATCTAAAACTATATTAGCTCCTATAGACAATTCAGCATTAGTAAATGCCATCAATCCTGCCCCTAAACCTCCTGCTGCTCCAGATCCTGGAACATTTAAAATATCTTTTCCTAGATGGTCTTTTATTAGGTTTGCCCAATGCAATAAATTTTCATCAAGAAACTTAATCTCAGAAGGTGAAGCACCTTTTTGAGGTCCAAAAATCGCAGATGCTCCTTCTTCACCACAAAGTGGATTAGTTACATCACATGCAACTTTTACAGATATGTTCTGAATTCTGTTATCAAAATTTGTCATATCAATTTTAGTTATTTGATTTAAATTTTTCCCACAAGGTTCTATTAGGTTATTATTTTCATCAAGAAGCTTTGCCCCTAAAGCAGAAATAAATCCAGCTCCTCCATCATTAGTAGCACTCCCTCCAATACCTACTATAAAATTAGATATCCCATTATCAAGTGCTTTTTTAAATAATTCACCTGTCCCGTAAGTGGAAGTTAGTGTTGCCGATTTTTCTTTATCTTTTAATAGAGCCAACCCAGATGCCTTTGCCATTTCTATAACTGCACTGTTATCGTCACCTAATTTCCCCCATACTGAGCTAATTTTTCTTCCTAAGGGGTCACTAACAGTTTCTTCGACAATTTCACCACCAGTAACGTCAACCATAGTCTGTAAAGTTCCGTCTCCTCCATCAGCGACGGGAACTAATACAGTTTCTATGCTCGAATCAATATTATTAATTCCAACTTGTATTGCTTTTGCAACTTCAAGTCCTGTTAAACTTTCCTTAAATTCTTGTGGAGATATTAGTATTTTTCGTATATTCATATATTTATAAATTTTTATTAATTATATCTTTTACAGTATCAATAACATACTCAATATTACCCTCTGGATTAGTAATAACATAATCAAAATTCCTAGATAATAATATTTCTTTCTCAGCTGTATCTAATCTTCTTTTAATCTCTTCCTCTGAATTTTCTCCTCTATCTCTTAGATGTTTATTTATAAAATCTAAATTTTCAGGTTTAATAAAAATTAAAACAATATTAGGCATTATTTCTTTTATTTTCTGAGCACCTTGAACATCAACTCTTAATATAATTGATTTACCCTCACTTAAAGGTTTTTCAATTTGCGATTTTGGAACACCATAAAAATTTTTATATACTTTTGACCATTCAATGAGTTCATCGTTATCAATCATTAATTGAAATTTTTCTTCTGAAATAAAAAAATGGTTAACTCCGTCTTTCTCGTCAGATCTTTTTTTTCTTGTAACAGCTGTTATAACAAAATGAAAATTTTCATATGATTTTCTTATTTCATCAATAATGGAATCTTTTCCTACTCCTGAAGGTCCGGAAATTAAGAATATTTGTGGACTATTATTTGACAAATCAATCCTCTAAATTGTTTAAGTATTCCCAAAAACCAGGATATGAAACATTAGATGCTTCAGGATTTGTAACTATTATGTCGTTTTTAGAGACTAAACTTGCAATTCCTAATGTCATTGCTAATCTATGATCACCGTTAGAAGAAAAATTTCCTCCATTAATGGTTTGATTCCCAGTTATAATCATTCCATCTTGTAGTTCTTCAACAATAGCTCCAGCTTTTTTCATCCAGTTTACAGTAAGAGATATCCTATCAGATTCTTTATATCTTAGTTCTTCAGCATCAATAATTTTGGTTTGACCTTCTGCAAATACAGCAGCTAAAGCAATTATCGGAATTTCATCTATCAATAAAGGTATTTCACTACCTGAAATTTCTGTAGATTTCAAGGAAGAGGTCTTAACAAAAATATCACATGCAGGTTCTCCAGAGTAATCTTTTTCATTAAAGAATTCTATAGAAGCTCCCATTCTCTCTAAAACACTGATAATTCCAGATCGAGTTTTATTAATACCTACATTTCTGATTGTTAATTCTGCATCATTATGTATGCAAGCTGCCACTAGCCAAAAAGAAGCACTTGATATATCTCCCGGAACAATTATATCTCTTGATTCAATTTCAGAAGGATTAACTGTAATTTCAAGGCCATTCGTAATAATATCTGCTCCCATATTTCTTAAAAGCCTCTCAGTATGATCTCTAGAAGTAGCTTTTTCTTTTATTTTGATTCCATTTTCAGATCTTAATCCTGCTAAAATCAATGAGCTTTTTAACTGAGCACTTGCTACTGGCAAAGAATAATCGATTCTTTTAAGGTTCCCTCCTTTGAAATGAATAGGAGCATTATCATTATTATTATTTGCAGAAATATTAGCACCCATCATATTTAATGGCTTGATTATTCGATTCATTGGACGTTTTCTTATTGATGAATCACCGTCTAAAGTACAATCAAAATTTCTTCCTGCAAGTATTCCAGACATAAGTCTAATTGTTGTTCCTGAATTTCCAACATCTAATATTTTGTCAGGTTTTGATAACGAATTTATGCCTTTTCCATAAGTTGTAACATTATTATCTGAAACTTCAATTTTAACTCCTAAATCTCTAAGAACTGAAATAGTGGACAAGCAATCTTCACCCATTAGAAAATTAGATATGTTAGCTTTTCCATCTGCAAGAGAATTAAACATTACAGCTCTATGTGATAAAGATTTATCTGGAGGAATAGTAATATCTCCCCTTAATGATTCTTTGCTAGATAATGAATATTCCATAAATCAAATCCTTTTTTCAAATCCATATTTATCTTTATCAATCTCTTTTGATTTTGTAAAAAATCTAGCTGCTCTAGATCCTATAAATAAAGATAATATATTTTCAGAAGATGAAGGGATAATATTTTCACCAGAATCTAAGCTTGGATCTATATTATTAGTTATTTTCAATCTATCTTCCCATGTCTTCTTGACTAATTCTGCAATTTCAGCTTCTGAGTTTTTTTCTAAAAGCTTCTGAAATTCAACTAAGTCATTTATGTATAATTTTATCCATTCAAGTAGCAAGTCATTGTTAGTTGATATGGAAGAAAATATTTTAACAGGGTCGTTATCAAGAGGCTTTGAAAATAATTTAAATTCATCATTATTAAAATATTTGTATAATTCTTTCCATGAAGAGCTATTTGATAAATTAAGTAGATTTGAAGTCAAAATCATAGGCATAGTTTCTGTCAATGCAATAAAACTATCGTGTTCAGAAAGATCAAGGTTTATTACTAATCCTTGCATTTCTTGTACAAAAGTATTAGCTAAGTCAGTAACTTGAGAATTTGTATTTTTATATGAGACAACACCCCAATTATTATTAAGGATTGAATCATGATTAATAAAAGGGTAAAGGCCTATAATTTGATTATTTGGCAATAATTCATTAGACCACTCATTTATTGCTCTTTTTGAAGAACAGATGTCAAAAATCAAAGTCTTTTCATTTATTACATTCTGTAATGATTCAAATATCTCATAGGTTGATGATGTTGGAGTTGAAATAATCAATAAATCACAGTCATCAATAGAATCAATATAACTTTTCATTTCTTTCGTAATAACCTTAGATTGATTTGCTATACTTGATTTTTCTCTATTGATATCAAACCCATGAACACTAATATTATTATTCTGCTCTACAAGTTTTTGAGCTATATTGTAACCTATATTTCCTAATCCAAATATTGATATTTTTTTATTGTCAAATTTTCCCATTTTTCTTTTCTTCTATTTTTTTTATACTTGTCTTAATTTTATTAAAATCTTTTATATTAACTTTATCTAAATCAATAATCAATCCCAAGAACCCTAAATCATATATATACTGTATATCTTCTTCCGAGAGAGTATTTTTATCTAAGAAAATGAACCAATTAGATCTAATAGAATTCAATATTTCTTTCATTTTTAATAATTCTTGGAAATTAAAAATGAAATCTTTTTCAATTTTGTAAACATAAAAATCAAAATCAAATGAGTCTAGAGTAGCTAATCTTAGTTCAGTTAATTGATTAGCATGATCTATTTGAATAGAAATTGGTTTTTCATAACTTAGAAGATTAATTTTTGTCTCTTTTGTATTTTCTAAAATTATAAAATCAAAATCTTTTATTGAATCATTCGTGTCAGAAGAACTAATGTATTTCCCAATACTTTTACGAGATGTTTTTTTCTTTTTTGAAACAATGTATGCATCACAATCAAATTTATTTTCATTAGAATGAATTTCTGTAATTCCCAAAATATTTAGCTTCTCAATTGATTTATTACTTTGTCTAAAGAAACCAATTTCAGATGAATTTGAGCTTAAAAGTTTATCTAGTGATTTCAATTTTGATTTTCTCTAGATTCTTTTAAAAAATTTTCAAGATCTTTTATAATCAGCTTGGGTTCTGGATCTATTTTAGACATTTCTTCTGTGTCATATGACTCTTCAAGTCTTTCAACATATTTAGTTATCTCTTTATGATCTTCAAGTGCCAAATTTAAAGAAGATCTGAATTCTTCTGATTTTTTTGAAATTTTATCAAAATCTAAACTTAGGTTTAGCATTTTATCAATTTCTCTCATTATTGCAGCAGACAAAATAGGATTATGAGTGACTTGTAAATAGTGCGGAGTATGTCCCCAAATTGAAATAGCGGAAATCTTTTTTGCATCAAGTTTTTCTCCAATAGCAGATGTTATGCCTGCAGGTCCTTCATATGTAGGAGGAAGAAACTTTATACCCTTTAAAATCTTATTATTTTCTGATCTTGTAGCTGTAACACTTATTCTGGGTTCTCTTGTATGTGGAACTGAATCTAATAATGACCCGACCATTATAACTTGATTAACATTGAAAAAATTAACAACTGATAAAAATTCTTTAATGTATTTTTTCCAGTATAAATCCGGTTCAATCCCTTCAAAAATAATAAGATCATTTTCACCGTTAGTTTTGATAAAAGAGAATTTATTTTCAGGCCAATCAATTTTTCTATTTTCAGGCTTTGGGTTAGAAACATGAGGTCTTTTATCTGAATAAATATAATAAGACTCTGAAGAAATCTTATAAGATTCAATGATTTCTAATTGAGAAATAATTTCTTCTATAGATTTTGTAGCAGATTCAGCAGCATCCGGCCATCCTTGCCAACTACATAAAAGAATTGGGTTTTTTAACTCTAAATCAATTAAGCTTTTCAATCATACCTCACTAATTGTAGTTAGTATTATATTTAGCATAACGTAAATATGAAAATAAATAAAATTAATAATAATGTTATTTCAAAAGATATAAATGATAATAAATGTTTAGTTATCAAATAGAATAACATCATGAATAAAATAGTTTTATTAGGAACAGGTGGAGGTCCAAGAATATGGTCTCAAAGATCACAACCTTCAAGCGCCTTAGTTATAGAAGATGATATTTATATTATAGATACTGGTGATGGTGTCTGTAATCAATTAGCAAATGCTAATCTAGATCCAGAAAAAATCAAAGCTATTTTTATTACTCATAATCATTCTGATCATGTAGCTGATTTTGGAACATTATTATTAAGAACTTGGCAAAGCGGACATAAAGGAAAAATTCAATGTTATGGACCAACTCCCTTAAGATCAATAATTGATTCATATAAAGAATATATGAAATGGGACATTGAATTAAGAATAAGAGAAGAAAACAGACCGCATTTTGAAACTATTTTCAATGTAAATGAAATTGAAAAAGACTCACATATTTATAAAGATAAAAATATTTCAGTAGAATGCATTACTGTTCCTCATGCAGCAGCAAAGCCTAGTTTTGCTTATAAATTTAAATTAGAAAATAAGTTTGTTGTATTTTCAGGAGACACCTCAAAAAGTGAAAAACTTATTAAATTTGCTTTAAACTCAGAATACTTAATACATGAGGTTCTAAATTTAGAAGGAGTAGATGCAATTATAGAAAAAACTTATCCAGGAAATGAAGCATTTAAGAAACATATAATTAATGGGCATACATCTATAGAAGAAGTCGGATATGTTGCAAAAAAATCTAATGTAAAAAATCTAATTTTAAACCATCTTGTTCCTACTGGTTCCCCTGAATATGATTTAAATGAAATATGGAAGCAAGGTGTTTCAGATTTTTTTGATGGTAATATAATAGTTGGTGAAGATTTGTTAGAAATTAATATTTAAATTAAAGAGGAATTAATGAAAAATAAACAATGGATCCTAAGCAAAAGGCCATCTGGAACTCCAAATATTGAAGAAGATCTGAAAATAAATGTCACAGAGACGGAATCTCTAGATTATGGGGATGTTTTAATTAAAGCTGAATATTTATCTCTAGATCCTTATATGAGAGGCAGAATGAATGCTGGGCCATCTTATTCATCTCCTGTTGAAATTGGTGGTGTTATGGAAGGTGAAATTGTTGGAAAAATTGTGGAATCAAAATCTAAAAATTTTAAAGTTGGAGATATGGTAAATGCCAAATCCGGCTGGCAACAATATGCAACATTAAACGAAAACAATATTTCTAAAATTATTCAAGATAAAAGCTTACCAATCACATATTCTTTAGGTGTTCTAGGTATGCCCGGTAGAACAGCATATTTAGGGTTTTTAGAAGTATGCAAACCAAAACCAGGAGAAACCATTGTCGTTTCAGCAGCATCAGGAGCAGTTGGATCTATAGTAGGTCAAATTGCTAAAATAATGGGCTGTAATGTGATAGGAATTGCTGGTTCAAAAGAAAAAGTAGAATACTGTAAAAACGAATTAAATTTTGACTACTGCTTAAATTATAAAGAACAAGATATTGATAAAGAACTTGGTTCAATGGGAGAAAATTTTGTAGATATGTATTTTGATAATGTCGGTGGAGAAATATCTGACGCTGTATTAAATCATATTTCTAATTTTTCAAGAACAGCCGTTTGCGGTCAAATAGCAAACTATAATGCTAAAGTTCCCCCACAAGGTCCTAGAGTGGCAAGAACTTTGTTGACCAAACAATCAACAATGCAAGGATTTATTGTTTTTAATTTTGAACATAAATATTTAGAAGCAATACAATCAATTTCCAAATGGATAAAATCTGGAGATATAGTATATAAAGAAGACATTTACAAAGGGTTTGAAAATATACCTTCAACCTTCATGAAGTTATTTGAAGGAGAAAATTTCGGAAAATTGATAGTTGATGTTAGATAACTAATTATTTAGTAATATAACGAGCTATTCCTTTGTTTACATGTAATTTAGGTTCAGTAAGAAATTGAACTTGTTCAAGAGTCCATCCATCAGCAATTTCAGTTATAACTAATCCTTGTTTTTCGACTTCTATAACCGCTATATCTGTTATTATTTTATTCACACAATTAATACCAGTTAATGGAAAGTCACATTCTTTTAGAATTTTGTATTTATTTTCTTTTGTGATATGTTCCATTGTAACTATTACTTCTCTAGCACCAGTTACCAGATCCATTGCTCCTCCTATAGAGCCTATTCCTCTGCTTTTTATCATCCAATTAGCGAGATCTCCTTTTTCAGATACTTGAAGCCCTCCTAATACTGTTACATCAATATGACCGCCTCTTATCATACCAAATGAATCTGCAGAGTCAAAAAATGATATACCAGGAGTTTGTTCTAAAAATTGGCCTCCAGCATCAATAAAATTTTCATCTTGTTCATTATTTTTTGAAAGTTTATTAAATCCCAATATTCCATTTTCTGCTTGAAAGGTAATATTATTTTCTTTTTTGAGATATTTTGAACATAAAGAAGGTAAACCTATGCCTAAATTTACGTATGAATCTGGAGGTAATTCTAGAGATGCTCTATATGCAATATCTTCTTTATTTAATTTTTTAGGATCATTCATTATTTTTAGCAACTATTCTATCTACATAAACTCCTGGTGTTCCTATTCTCTCTGGATCAATATCCTTAGAAGGTATTATTTTATCTACCTCAGCCACAGTTAATCGAGAAGCTGTTGCCATAATTGGATTGAATGCCCTTGAAGTTCCTTTATAAACTAAATTTCCTTTTTCATCAGATATATGGGCTTTTATTAAAGCAACATCTGCTTTCAATGCATATTCTAGTAAATATTTTTCTCCATTTATAATTTTTGATTCTTTATTATTTTCAATAATTGTACCCACTCCTGTTTTTGTGTAGAAAGCAGGGATACCAGCTCCTCCTGCTCTTATCTTCTCAGCTAAAGTTCCCTGAGGGATAATTTCTACTTCAGATTCGTTATTTATCCAAGCTTTCTCTATTTCAGAAACTGGATTTCGTTGAGATGGTATAGGAAATGAACAAATAATTTTTTTTACTTGTTTTTTTTCAAAAAAAATACTTTGATCAATAATTTTATCTTTATCTGAATCTTTCCAACCATATCCAGTAATCATAGAAATTCCTGCAACGTTTCCAATGAGTGTGAGATTTTTTAAATTCAAGTCTCTAAGTGCAATCATTAAATTTGTTGGTTGGCCTCCTTGGACTCCAAATCCACCTATCATGATACTAATATTGTCTTTTAAATCTTTTATTGCATCTTTATAAGAACTGTATGTATTTTTTTTTGCCATTAATTAATATATTTCTAATAAATTAATTTTGAATTTCTTTGTAAGTTCACAATCTCACTTTACACCAAGACAAAGACCTTCAGAATCAATAGTGATGATTTTATCTTTAAACTAATTGATAAAAACTCTTAATAAAGTACTTAAATTTATCTAATAACTAAAACATATAAATGTCAATAAATAAGGTAAGATTAATTTAATAGAGAAAGATAAACAATAGGAAAAATAATTATGAATTTAGAACCTCCCAAAGGAAACTTAGATACTTCAAAAACATATAAAGCAAAAATTAAAACTGAAAAAGGTGAGATAATTATTCATTTATACTCAGACCAAACACCAATTACATGTGAAAATTTTATAAATCTTGCTAATGCTGGTTACTACAATGAAACAACTTTTCATAGAGTAATACCTGGTTTTATGGTTCAAGGAGGAGATCCAACAGGGACTGGCTCTGGAGGACCTGGATATCAATTTGAAGATGAATTTGTTTCATCATTAAAACATGATTCAGAAGGTATATTATCTATGGCAAATGCTGGGCCAGGAACAAACGGGTCTCAATTTTTCATTACACATGCTCCAACACCACATCTTGATGGTGCACACACTGTATTTGGGAAAGTCTTAGATAAAAAAAGTATGGAAGTTGTTTTAAGCATAAGGGAAAGAGATCCAATGAGTGATCCTAATCCTGGAGATATGATAAATTCTATTGAAATAGAAGAAAAATAAATTATATAGTAATCAATATAGCTCCAATAACTATTAGCGAAATCCCTAGAACTTTATAAAGACTCAGTTTTTCTTTTAATAAAACAATCCCCATAACTGCAGCTATTGCAGTAGAAATTTCTCTTAATGGAGAAACAAGTGATACATCAGAATATTTATAGGCATAAAGAACCATCGGATAAGCAATGGCACTTAAAAAAGAGATAACGAGTACAATTCTTAAGTTATTTTTAGTTATTAGATAAAAATGATTTATACGCCTATCAATTAAAGTAATAGACAAAAATCCTCCTAAAAATGATGAAATTGAAAATACAAAAAATGGATTTATCATAGACACTGCATATTTATCAACAATGGTATACATAGTTACTGTAATTCCTGTAATAAGTGATAAGAAAAGATCATTTAAGTTCACAGAACGGATGTGCGCTATATTTCCAAGTGTAAAAATTCCAATAAAAACTACAAATACACCAAATAATGAAATTGAAGAAATGGATTCATTAATAATAAAAAATCCTGCTACAGGAACGAGAGCTACAGCAGTTCCTCTAGCAATAGGATAAACAAATGACAAATCTCCATTTTTATAAGCTGTTCCTAAAAAATAAAAATAAAACACATGAATAAATCCAGACAAAATACTTAGAATAATTCCAGAAAATGTGAAATTATCTGTAAAAATAAAAGCTAGAGCAAAAGGGAAGGAAATAATACCACTTATAACTGCTAATAATTGAACATATTCATAAGGGTGGTTAGATTTTTTTATTAAAAAATTCCATGTAGCATGTATGAAGGTAGAGATTATAACTGTGATGATAATTATTAATGGCATTTAGTCATTTTATATCAAAGAAAGGAGTCAAAATGTTCTTAGTAAGAAGAAAATGTATTACATCAAGAGACAAGTTATGGAAAGTTGCAAGTTTGTTAAAGCAGATATGTTCAGAATATGAAGAAAAGGGAAGAGGAGAGGCTACAATATACGTATCTGGATGGGGGACTCCTTCAGAGGATTATTCTGTTTGTGCAGAATGGACTCAAGAAAAATTAGAAGCAAATGCTTTTGGGAATGTACCTGATAAAATCAGGAATAAATTATCTGAAGAATTACAGGATAATATAGACAAATATGAAATTGAATTTCATGAGGTAGTAACTGAAGATAAATTGAAGGAAAGAGGTCTCTAAATAAAAAGCCCTAAATAATTAGGGCCTCTTATTTAATTGCTCAGACCTCTGGGGGTATTTAATTATGATATTAAATATAAAAAAAAATCACATGTTGAATTAAAAACCTGATTTAATAATTATGAAATCACTTGGAATAACAGGAAATATAGGAAGTGGAAAATCTACAGTATTAAAATTTCTCAAAGAAATGGGAAATACTACATATGACTTAGATGAAATTGCTAAAAACTTTTATACAACAGACACTAATATTAAAAATAAAGTTTTAGAGATATTTCCACATGTAAAATCTAAAGATGATGAAATAGACACGAATAAATTAGGTCAAACAGTTTTTAATAATCCAGAAAAGCTTAAGGTTTTACAAGAAATAATTTGGCCAGCAGTAGAGAAATATATTTTCAATAAAATTGAGAACACCTCAAAACTAATTATATTTGAAGGCGCATTAATCATAGAAGCTGGATGGCATAAACTATTTGATTTCATATGGATTGTTGATTCAAAAGTTGAATTATCCAAAACAAGAGTTCTTAAAAACAGAAATTTATCAGGAAATCATTTTGAAACTATATTGAATTATCAAAATGATATAAATGAGATGGTCAAAAAACTTAATAAGGATAATATTTCTTATTCAATAATAAGTAATAATTCTGAACTTAATTCTCTAAAAAAAGTTACACAAAAAGAATTTATAAACTTAAATTAGTAATTGATTTAGTAGGATTATATAAGTTGGTCATATACATATTTAGCAGCTGCAATGTCCTGAATAGCTATACCTAAAGATTCATACAAAGTTATGTCTTGATGATTTTTTCGCCCAATAATTTTATTATCTATTACATCAGATAATTCATGGATATTATTCCATGAAGTAATACCTTTTTCTGTCGCTTCCATTAGCTCTTTACATTCAGTTTTAGCCTGATTTAAATCATCACATGAAATAAAATCAAATTTTTCAATTGAGCTAGAAGGTAATTCTGATCTCAACCAACTATTACCACCAGCAGCATTAATGTGAACTCCTTTAGTGATTTGATCTTCTGAGATAACAGGAGTGCTTGAATTAGTAATTAGCGAAACAATATCACAATTATCAGTTGCTTCTTCAGAAGATTCAAAGGCTTGAATATTCAGACTTAATTTATTACTCATTTTTTCTGCGAATGAATTTCGTTTTTCTTTTGTTCTTGAATAAACTTTTACTTCCTCTAAATTGAATTGTGAATTTATTGCTTCAAGTTGAGTTTCGGCTTGAAAACCTGATCCAATAACGGCTAATTTATTAGAATTAGGATTGGCTAAATATTTTGAAGCAAGACCTGATGCAGCACCTGTTCTTATTTGTCCTAATAAATTAGCTTCAATAACTGCTAACATTCCTTCTCCTTCAGTAGAGTAAAGAATTACTACAAAAGATGCTTTCCCTTTTGTCACAACATAGCTCTTATGCCCAGCTATTCCTTTTTCTGGCCATGATGCTGCCATAAAATGTAAGTTTCCTCCGTTATAACTAGTAGGAAGCCTTTTACGAGGGCTATTGAAGCCTTTGCCTGAAGAAATAGACTTCATAGCTTCTTCTAATAAATCTACCGTAGTGTCTACACTTAATATTTCTTTTACTTGATCTTCTGTAATAATAATTGTCATGTTATAAAACTCTCTTCAAGGCATTTAAAAATTTATCTATATCATTTAGATTATTCCATATATGTGGTGTAACTCTAATTGCTTTTTTCCCCCTAGCACTTATGAATACATTTTCTTTAGCTAAATTTTCAACAAAATTATTTGGGATTTCATTTTCAAATCTTAACCCAAGATAGTGCCTCGCTCTGAGATTTCTAACAATATTAGAAAATCCCATTTCTGAAGTAGATTTTATAATTTCCTCATTTAGGTTATCAACATATTTATAGATATTTTCAGGTCCTATATTTGTTATCAATTGCAATGATGATTCTAAAGCTGGAATTAAATGAAAATTACCTCTCTGTCCAAAATCAAATTTTCTAGCATTTTCAAATTCAAATTCATCATAAGCAGTCATGTCAGGAAACTTGCTATCTGCAGGCATTGGTAATTTTGATAACCAATTATATTCAATAGGTTCTCCTGAATGGTATTTACTATCTATGTAAGCTAAGCCCAAACTATAAGGACCTAAACACCACTTATATCCAGATACAACCATAAAATCAGGTTTAATTTTCTGTAAATCTATAGGCATTACCCCAACTGATTGAGTTCCATCAATTGCTAGTGAAATATTTTTTTCTCTTAATTCTTTAGAAAGTATTTCTAAATTAATTAATCCTCCATCCGTCCAGTGACAATTTGGAACAGATACTAAAGCAGTATCAGCATTTAAGTCATTCAAGATAGCAGATGTCCAATCATCATCATCAGGTCTTCGAACAAACTTTACATTACCATTTTGATTTTTTGCTAGTTCTTTCCATATCCATACATTTGAAGGGAATTCTTCCTCCAGAAGCAAGATTGTTTTACGATGGTCTAATTTAAAGTTATTAGCAAATACTGAAAAACCATAACTTGCAGAAGGAACGAAAAAGACTGAATCATTATCTGCATTAATTAATTTAGAAAATAATTTTCTCGTATTTTCAGGTTTGTCGTAAAAATCATTCCATTGTATTTCCCATGATTTAGATTTTAATTCAAAACCATAATTACCTTTTTGAACGGAACTTTTAGGCAATAAACCCATATAAGCACTATTTAAGTAAGAAATATTATCGTCAATATTAAAATATTCTCTATAATCAGGAGTTTTTTCTAGCATAGTTATATTCTAGCTTATATATTCCACTTAATCGTTATAACAAGCAAAAATGTAATTTGACTTATTTTATATAAAAACTCTAAAATTATCTTATACGATGATTTAGAATAACTTTATGAATGCATTCAATTTAACTATAATTTTTTTGTTAATAATCCTAATTTTTTCACTAGCAGGAATCTCAATACTATTCTTTATTAGATTTTCAAAATATTTTTCAGGGTTAAAATTTAAAGAATTTGCAGATGAAACAAAAGAGGGAGTTCAAAGTAAGGTAAAAGAATTGCTTTCTGAAAAAGATGAAAAGTTTAATAAAGATTTACAAACAGTAAAAGATTTGATGACAAGACAATACGATAAAACTATGCAGGAAACAGTTAAGCTTGTTACTACAAATGATCTCTTAAGAAAACAAAATAAAAGTACAGAAGAAGCGATAAATATAGCTAAAGATGAATTTAGCAAACTTACAAATGTCCTATCTGGAAGTCAAACCAGAGGACAACTTGGAGAACTTATGGCTGAAGATATTTTTAGAAGCGCAGGATTTATTAAGGGTGTTCAGTATGAAACCCAACAAGTACTAGAAAATGGTACCAGACCTGATTTCACAATAAATCTACCTGATGGCAAAGTAATACATATGGATTCAAAGTTTGTATGGGAATATTTCCAACCTCTTATGGATGAAGATAATGAAATAGTTGATATACAGAATAGGGAGAAAAAATTTTTTGATTCTCTAAAAAGAATAATTGATGAAGTTGGAAATAAGTATATTAATACAAAAGAAAATACTCTTGATAACGTAATTGTTTTTGTTCCTAGTGATCATATTCTCTCATTTATATACGAGAAAAGAATGGATCTAATTCAATATGCACAGAGTAAAAAAGTTACTATAACTTCTCCTGGAAATTTACTCTTAGTTGTGGGAGTTATAAAAGAATTTATGAAAGTTGTAACTATAGGAGAAAACCAAAATCAAATCATGACTATTTTAGATGAACTAAAAAAAGAATGGGATAATTATGTTGAAGAACAGTCAGTTGTTAGCAGAGCATTAAAAACAGCAACGACTCATTTTGAATATTTGGAAGGAAGAAGAAGAAAAGCATTAGATAAAAAATTTAGTACAGTTAAGGATCTTGAAACACAACTTGATAAAAACCCTGATAAAGCTCTTGATGTATCAATAATTGAAGAAGTAATAGACGAACAAGTTTTAAACAAAAAATCTGAGGATAACCAAGGGCAAATGACTCTAGAAAATTAACTTATATTAGACCTAGTGTTTCCTAAAACTTCAGGGTTAATAAAATTTTCAGGTTTGTCATTATTTATAACTCTAACAATTTCTTCTGCTGTCCTTTTTTGGAGTTCTTCACCTGAGGCTTTAGAGAAAAAAGCTGTATGTGGAGTAATTATCACATTTTCATTATTAAATAGAGGGCTTGAAGGAGAATTAGAAGTATCTTCAATAACATCTAATCCAACTCCTCCTATTTGACCTTTTGAAAGTGCTTTTGAAGCTGCATTTTCATCAATCAATCCTCCTCTTGCACAGTTAACTAGAATTGCGTTATTTTTCATTTGATTAAATTCATTTTCAGAGAAAAGATGATGTGTTTTTTCATTCAACGGAACATGAACTGTAATAAAATCAGAATCTTTCAATAAATTTTCAAAAGATACGATTTCTACGTTATCAATTATTTTTCCTGGTTGTAATAAAGGATCGAATGCCACAGACTTTATACCTAAAGCAGATACCCTTGAAGCAATAGTTCTGCCTATTCTTCCAAACCCAACAATCCCTAAAGTTGATTCACTAAGTCTTTGAACAGGTATGTTTAAATTTAGATCATTCCATCCACCTTTTTTTACCATATTTGAATGATCATTTATTCTTCTATTTAAACTAAGGATCATAGCTATTGCATGATCAGATACTTCTTCTAAACAATAATCAGGAATATTAGTTACAACAATGCCTAATTCTGTACATTTTTTTATATCTATATTATCTACACCAATTCCATATCTTGATGCAACCTTACATTTTGTAGATACTTCAAGAAATTCCGCAGGTACTTCTCTAAAGCAAAAAAGAATAGCATCAGCATCTTTCAATTCATTCATGAGTTCTTGATCGTTTTTATTTTTACAATCAACAACCTCTATATTATTATCATTAAGAATTTTTGTTTCGATATCAAGATTAGGCCACACATAATCTGTAATTACTGCTTTATATTTCATATTCCCCTCTATATTGAAATTTTCTTAAATTGACAACCTTCAACAAAATAATCAAAAAACTCTGCTTTTGTTTCAAGTTCTAAGTGATCTATTTTTTTCACATATTCAACAAGATTTTTCCTAAGTTTATTTGATAATAATAACTTTGTAGCTCCTTCTAAAGCAGTATTTCCTATTTTTTTTATTTTTTCTAAAGGGAAATCAAGTATAAACCCTATATTTCTTGCATTTTCAATATCTATATAATTTGCAAAACCTCCAGCAAGATAAATGTTATCAATAGCATCTATATTAGTTCCAAAATCCTTTATAACTAAAGCTTGTCCACAGACATTGGCTGCTTTTGCTTGAGCTAGGCTAGATACATCTCTTCTAGATAAATTTATAGATTCATTATCATCAATAAAAACAGACTCTTTTTCAAGTTCAAATTTACCTAGCGGATTCATAATATTATTATCTACTAGCACTGAAAGAAAATCGATTAATCCAGAACCACAAAGACCCAATGGTTTTGAATTACCTATAGTTTGGTATATAAAATTATTTTTTTCAAAATTCACCTTCTCTATTGCTCCATCATAACCTGGCATTCCATATGTTATTTCCCCTCCCTCAAATGCGGGGCCAGCTGGACATGAAGCAGCAAGCATTCTATCTGGAGTTCCTAAAACAACTTCTGTATTTGTTCCAATATCTATTAACATTTTCATATTATTATTTAGAAAAAAATCAGTAGCTATCAAACCTGCAGAAACATCAGATCCAATGTGGGAAGCAATAAGAGGAGGGCTATAAATCATAGCTTGTGAATTAATTCTTAAGTTTAAATCCTTTGCAGTAGTAAATAACTCAGTAGTTGGTATTTTAGAATCTAAATAATTAGTTTCAATTATTGATTTATAAGGTTTAACTCCAATTGGTTCTACATCTAAACTAAAAAACAAATCTCTCATTGTTGAGTTTCCAACAATAGTAACTTCAACAATTTCATTTCTTCTGATTTTCAATTTTTTAACAAACTCTCCTATTTCAAAATTTACTGAAGATATGATAGCTTTTGACAACTCTCCTTTATAATTACTTGAATCATAAGAGATTCTATTCATTACATCTGAACCTCCAAATATCTGAGGGTTTTCAAAAGAGGAAGTAATAATGACTTTTCCATTATTAATATCAACTAAATTAATTGCTACCGTGGTAGTTCCAACATCAATAGCTAATCCATAGAAATTTTTAGATTTTGATAAAACTTTTTCATCTTTGTCAGACTTATAAACTAATGCATTATCTTGATAACTATAGTTATGATCTACTTCGTATGAAGATTCATTAGAAAAATTTGTCAAAATTTTTCGATCTCTTTTTCTAGGACTAAAGATTAAATTAGTATCTGTTGAAGTAGTGATAGCTTGACATGCTAATCTAAATGGTTCCTTTAAAAAAAATTCATGATCTGTTGGTTTTGATAATAATTCATATCCTTCAGACACCTCAACTATACACTCATGGCAATCACCAACCCGGCCACAAGATGTTGGAATTCTCATTTTAACTTGATCTGCATACTCGAACAGAGATTTATTTTTTGTTAATTCTATAGATTCTTTGTCATTAATAAATTTATTGCTAGTCATTTTTTTTAATAGGTTTATCTACTTCCCATGCAAATCTATAATCTAATTTATGAGAACCAACACAATAGGGGAGTTCTATATTTTTTTCAGTAAAATGCTGATTCCTGCAAGAAAAATTTGCCGTACATAAATTTTTAGCATTTTTGTAAGGACATCTAGTTTTACTGATTTCATCAGCATGAGAAGATATATTTTGAAAAATATTATATAGGTTATCTAAACTCTTCTGTAATCTTTTTTTATTATTTGAATTAGACTTTTTATAAGTCATTTTTAATTTAGCTCTTTAGATCTTTTAGAAGCTCAACAAGCTCCTTTGCTTTATCTACAGCGTCAACAGCACTCTCTCCATATCCGTCTGCTCCCATTTCATCTGCAAATTCTTGAGTGACAGGAGCTCCGCCTACCATCATTCTAACGTCTTCTCTCAAACCAATATCTTCAAAATACTGTATAGTTCTTCCCATATTAGGCATGGTTGTGGTTAAAAGAGCAGACATTCCTATTACNTGGGGTTCATGTTCTTCAAAGCCATCAACAAAATCTTCAGGAGAGGTATCAACACCCAAATCATNAACAGTAAATCCTGCGCCTCGTAGCATCATTATGCACAGATTCTTTCCGATATCATGTAAATCTCCTTTGACTGTACCCATTAATACAATACCTTGAGGTTCAATTCCTGATTCAGATAATATTGGCTCAATGTGTGCCATTCCAGCTTTCATAGCTCTGGCTGATATTAGAACTTCTGGNACAAAAATTACATTNTCTCTAAATTTAACCCCTACAATTGCCATTCCATTTAATAANCCATCATCAAGTATTTCATTTGCAGTAGATCCATTATCTAGTGCTTTTTTTGTAAGTTCATCTACTAAGTTATTATCTCCNGTAATAAGAGCATAAGAAATTTCTTGCATTTCAAGCGAAGTTTTAGAAATAGCTCCACCTATATGGTTTTTTTCACTTTCTTTGGTTACCCACTCAAATTCTTTTGAAAGTCCTTCATGATCAAACATAAATTTTCCTATTATTTTTCGAATATGTAAAGTATATTTTTATTTTATCAAATCTATNAATTAGTTTCTGCTAGCCAATCCGAAATACCTTCGTTTATTGCTACCAAATTCTCAGCTTTAGTTTTTAATGGGATTGCACATTCAGGTGCTATTAGCTGAACTCCAGCATTTAGGCATTCAAATACCTCTTTTTTTACATCATCAGCNTCTTTAGAATATAGCGTTTCTGGATTATTAATATTTCCAACTAAGGCAATTTTATTATCTACAGCATCCATGGCTTCTTGAGGAGAATTTTTTGAATCAAAATGAAATGCATGCATACCTGTGTCTGCAATATATGGCATTCTGTCTACTGTTCTCCCACAAATATGAAGGATTAAAGGGACTGTGAATTTTTGAGCCATTTCTGAATGAATTTCTTGAAGGAATTTTTGATAATATTGACCAGAAACTAAATCTCCTGTTGCATGATCTGGAATAGTTAATACATCTGCTCCTGCATCAACTTGTGCCTCTCCAAATAAATATGTAAANTCTTGAAGTTTTTCTAAAGACTTTATAGTTTCATCTGGACTATCTACTGATCCCAAAAGGAATGTTTCAACACCAAAAACATGATACGCAAGAGTCCAAGGTCCCATAGTTTTTCCAATTATAGGAACATCGTTTCCAAATTCTTTTTTTAAAATTCTTATTGAATCTAGTATCACCTTAACATCTGGATGATCTAAAAAATCTGATGGAACTTTAATATCACTTGATGTTTTCCATATTGGATTAGTCATTCTAACAGTAGGCCAATTATCTTTCTGCTCCCATTGCATTTCACATCCAATAGCACTAGATTCTTGAATTATTGAAAAGTATGGCGCGATAGNATCAAAATCAAATTCTGTAATTTCTGTAGCTGCAAGTCTGGCGTTTAATTCTGCCGACCTACAAGCATCAGGGAAAGGAGCATCAACTAAATCCATCATTTCTACAGTAGCAACCGATGTAGGGTTAGCTACTGGAGGCCTATCTACTTCTGATCTATTTAGAGCTGCTAGAACTCTTTCCTTTTTTGTCATTTGTTTCATAATATTTTCTCCCTNTTATTGCGAAAACCCTAAACTTTGTGTTGTCATTTGTCCAGCTTGATCAGATGCTTCTAACATTTGTTCAACTGCGCTTACATTTCTTGCGAAGGGAAGCAAAACTCTAACGTATTCTTCATGATCTTTTTTATCAGGGAAGTAAAATGAATCAACATCATTTCTTATACATTCACCATATTTCATAAAACCTCCAACAACTGCCCTAATTCTGAGTCCTGGTTTTTCATGATCNCCTTCANAAGTCACAGTATAGAGATACTTGTCT
Source organism: Chloroflexota bacterium (assembly GCA_002711965.1). Next base: position 46,937 of record PASM01000003.1, read on the forward strand.
GATTCCTGAGATCCTTTGATTAAAAAAGTCAATTTTGTTTTATTATCTTTTGCTGTAATTATGCCTTTTTCAGGTTCTTTATCAGGAGACATTTCCACACATTGACTAAACAAAAATTTCAGTGGCCTTTCAATAAGAGCTCCTTTTGGAATTGACATCTTATAGTCTTCTTCTAAATTATTTAACCCACCAAATTCAACCATTTTATCTCTTATAATGTTTAGCCTTTTTTCAATTCCTTCTTTTTTACTGTAAGACCAAACAGTTAAGATATCATTTTTTATAAATAAACCTACACTTATATTATGAAAATTNGGATCCATTGAAACAAGTTCAAGGCATTTTCCAAATTTAATTTTAACTTCAGATACTTTCATTGTGACTCCTTATTATTTTTGAAAACTCATTAATATGCTTCTCGTTTGTACCACAACATCCACCTAATATATTTATATTCAAATCTATTAATTTTTTATATTCTTTCACCATATCTTCAGGAGATTCTGGGTAAATTATATCGTTTTTCTTAATTATTGGAATACCTGCATTAGCTTGTACTANAATAGGATTATTTGTTTCAGCTCGAATTTCTGTAGAAATTTCAACCATTTTTTCTGAACCGTTACCACAGTTTGTCCCTACAATATCTGCTCCTGAATTAAAAAACATTTCAACACTTTGAGATGGAGTAAGTCCAAACATAGTAAAATAACCTTTTGGCCCTTTATCATATACAAATGAGACTATATTTAAAATATTAAAGTTTTCCTTTGCAACTTTTAATGCAAGCAATGTTTCTTCTGTTGCTATTTGAGTTTCTATTACAAATCCATCAACCCCACCTTCATACAATCCTTTCATTTGATTAAAAAGGCAATCATACATTTCTTTTTCAGAAACATTCCCTAATGGTTCTAAAAATTCTCCAGTAGGACCAATAGATCCAAATACATATTTTTCTTGATATTCTGATGCTGCACTTTTGGCAATCTCAGTGGCTAATTTATTTATTTCAAATACTTTTTGTTCCAATCCATAATGTTTTAGCCTATAGTAATTACCTCCGAATGTATTAGTAAGAACAATATCACTTCCGTTTGAAAAGTANTTATGAGCCATTTTAGAAATAACTTCTGGAGATTCAATATTCATAAGTTCAGGGCATCCTCCTGGTTCAAGACCATTATTCTGTAAAAAAGTACCGGTGGCGCCATCAAGTAAAAATATTTTACCTTTTTTTATGTCATCAAGAATTTTTTTTGAGCTACTTTTTAAGTTTTGAACCATGAGTCTATCGAACCAGGTAATCCTGATCTTTTTCCTTCGTCGTGTAAAGATTTGATTTTATTAATAAATGATTTAGGAATATTATCATCAAATTCTTTAATAATTTCCTCAGGGTCCTGGTTTGTTTCTAACTCTGGNCCCCAATCCCAAGCATCTAGATATGCTCCACTTTCAATTGATCCATCATGCATAGCAATAGCATCTATTGCTGTTTGAAAAAACAGACTAAGTGGATATGAGCCTTCATTTCCTTCATTATCTTTAAATTTTAGTTGTGTAGGAATTTCTTTCCAGTATAAAATTTTATATGCTGACATGAAATAATGTTTTTTATAGATGATAAGAACATTATAATAGAATTTTCACTGGAGTTTTTTTTATAATGTCCAAAATAGTAATAGTTGATGACGAACCTCANGTAGTTTCATATGATCCTTCATTATTTAATGATTTGAAAAATGAAAATGAAATAGAAGTTTTCAGATCNTTACCATCTGATTCTAGAGAAATTCTATCAAGATTAAATGATGCTCACACAGCTGTCATAACTAAAGCAACTACAAAAATAAATAATAATATAATTGAGAGCTTACCAAGCTTAAAACATATAGCTGTTTTTGGAATAGCTTTAGATCATATAGATGTAGATTCTGCAAAAAGAAACAATATTATTGTTTCAAACATTCCTGATATATTAACAAATTCTGTTGCTGAACACTCAATCGGTTTAATGATTTCATTATTAAAGAAAATTCCTGAGTTAGATAGAAGAGTAAGAAATAACGAATGGCCATCAATTGAAGTTGATCTTTTTGAAGGGAAAACTTTAGGTATAGTTGGTGCAGGAGCAATTGGAGAAAAAGTTGCCAAAATTGGCTCCAATTTAGGCATGAATATCATTGTTACTCCTGTAATCCGAATTGATAACGTAAGGACATTAAGTTTTCAAGAATTTGGAAAAGTTTCTGAATTAGATTATCTTTTAGAAAACTCTGACGTAATAACTCTTCATACTAGAATTGTAGAAGAAACTGAATATTTAATAAGTTCAAATGAATTTTCAAGGATGAAGTCAAATGCTTTCATAATTAATACAGCTAGAGGAAAGTTGATAAATGAAAAGGCCTTATATGATTCATTAGTTAGTGGAAAAATTGCAGGAGCTGCATTAGATGTATTTGAAAATGAGCCACTATCAAAAAATAATCAATTGAAAAGCTTACACAATGTTATACTTACCCCACATAACGCTGCAAATTCACACGAGATAATTAAGGAAAGTATAAAAAAATTAATTAAAAATATAAACACAAATTTAGATTGAGGTTAGATATGAATAAGATAGGATTTATAGGATTAGGAAACATGGGTCAAGGTATGGCAAATAATCTACTTGAAAAAGGAGCTGATCTTACTGTTTACACAAGAAGTAGAGAAAAAATAATTGCTATGGAGAAAGTTGGGGCAAAAGGAGCTTCTTCTATTCAAGAACTTGCAGAGAAATGCGACATAATTTTGACATGCCTACCTGATACTGAAACATCAATTGAAATAATAACAGGAAAAGAAGGAATCTTGTCTAATACTAATGATAAAAAAATCATTATAGACCACTCTACCGTAGACCTCTCAACATCTNAAAAATGTTTTGAATATTCAAAAGAAAAAGGTTCTGATTTTCTTGACGCTCCTATATCAGGNGGACCAGTTGGTGCAAATGATGGAACNTTATCTATTATGGTTGGAGGAAATAAAGAAGCATATAATGCTGCNTTAAATTATTTCAAAATGATGGGGACGACAATTAAACATATGGGTGAGAGCGGATCAGGAACATCTATGAAATTAATTAATCAACTACTAACNGCTGTACACACAACTGCAGCAGCAGAAGCCCTTGCATTAACAAATGCCACAAATGTTGACATAGACTCGGCAATGGAAATATTACAGGTTAGCTTTGGTTATTCAAGAATGTTAGAAAGATGTGCTCCTATAATAAGGGACAGGAAATTTAAAGGTTCTCCTGTACCAGCAAGAAACTTACATAAAGATATTTCTATAATAGATCAATTAGGAAAAGATTTATCAGTAAATTTACCATTAACAAAAACTTCAAAAAAATTATATGATGAACTAAAAAAAGATGGAAAAGAAATGGATGATATGGCTGGAATAATTCAAATAATTGAGAAGCAAAATTAGGAGAAAATATATGAAAACTTATAAAATAGCCGTAATTCCAGGAGATGGAATTGGTGTAGAAGTAGTTAATAGTTCTATTGAAGTTCTAAAGGCTTTAGAAAAAAACAAAGATTACAANCTTGATTTTCATGAATTTGACTGGAGCTCAGAATATTATTTTAAAAATGGGATTATGATGCCTAAAGATGGGATTGAACAATTAGAATCTTTTGATGCCATTTTCTTAGGAGCCGTAGGACACCCGGATATTCAAGATCATATAACTCTAAATGGATTACTTCTTCCAATCCGAAGAGCATTCGATCAATTTGCATGTGTAAGACCATCTGTATTATATCCAGGAGTNAATACTCCTCTAAAAGACTTAAAGCCATATGATATAGATCTTGTCGTGGTAAGAGAAAACACTGAAGGAGAATATGCTAATGTTGGAGGATTTCAATATCAAGGATTCCCTGATGAAGTTGCTGTTCAAAGTGCAGTGTTTACAAGAAAAGGTTGTGAAAGAGTTATAAGATTTGCATTTGAGTTAGCAATAGAAAGAAACAAAAAGAAGCATCTAACTTCAATAACTAAATCCAACGCTCAAGGATATTCAATGGTTCTATGGGATAGAACATTTGAGGAAGTAAAAAAAGATTACCCTCAGGTTACAACAGATTCATTATTAATTGATGCTGCATGTATGGACTTCATAAGAAAGCCACAAAACTTTGACGTAGTAGTAGCAAGTAATCTTTTTGGAGATATTCTAACAGATATAGGAGCAATTATTACAGGATCTATGGGATTAGCTTCTAGTGGAAATATTGATCCAACAAAAACGAGTCCATCAATGTTTGAACCAACTCATGGTTCAGCACCAGATATTGCAGGTAAAGGTATAGCAAACCCTATGGCTCAAATACTAACAGCTGGAATAATGATGAAACATCTTGGAGAAAATGAAAGTGCAGAAATTATAGAAAATTCTGTAAAAAATGTTTTAGAATTAGGCGAATCAATATCTCCTGACTTAGGAGGGAACTCTAGTACATCAGAAGTAACAAGATCAATAATTTCAAATTTATGATCAAAGGTATAATTTTTGATTTAGACGATACATTAACCGTTCATGATGATCTATATGATTTTAATTATTTAAGAACAATAAAAACATTTTTTCCCGATTTTAATATGAAAAATACTGAAGTCTTGAAAATAATGATAGAGACAATAGATTCTGTTGGTTCAAAAAAATATTTCGCTGATTANTTAGATGCTAAATTTGGTGGAAGAGATATATTATGGGCTGATTGTGGAGGATTTGGTGAAATAGCTCAACATCTTAAAAATATTCATTTAGAAGCTCAAAATGAAATGTGGATAAATGTTATAAAAAATTTAGGTATNTTAAGTAAGAAAATAAATATCAAAAGTATTATTGATAAATATAAATTTTTCATGTGGGAGGGCATAAAATCATTTGATGACGTAATCCCTACACTTACGAAATTAAAAAGATATAAACTAGGAATCCTGACAAATGGAATGCAATTGCACCAAAGGAAAAAAATAAGTATTTCCGGTTTAATGGATTTTTTTTCAACCCCAAACTCAGAAATTGTAACTTCTTCAGAGTGCTTACAAGGAAAGCCTTTCAGCAAGCCATATAAATACATTTGTGAAAAACTATCCTTAGACTTAAATGAAATAATTATGGTTGGAGACACATTAGATGGAGATATCTTGGGTGCACAAAAACTGAATATTAAAAACGTTCTTATTAATAGAAAAAATAATTTACAAGAACAATCAATTAAACCAGATCATGTTATNAATTCACTAAAGGATCTTACGACTATTATTGAATAATTATGAACATTAACTTAATTACAGATGAATCTGATAATAAATTATTTTTAGAAGAGATAAATAAAAGTAAAGTTATATCTGTTGATACAGAATTTATTAGAGAAAAAACCTACTATCCTGTCCTTAGTCTAATTCAATTAGCTGTAAATAATAAAGTATTCATATTTGATTGTCTTGGAAACAATAAGAACTTGAAAGAATTAAGTAATATTTTCAAAAATAATAAATATATAAAAATATTTCATGATGCAGAACAAGATATAGAAATCATTAATGATTTTTTTTCTTTAGAACTAAAAAATTTCTTCGATACTCAATTAGCAAATGCATTTATTGATCTAGAACATCATATAAGTTATAAAAACCTAGTTAAGAAATATTTAAATATTGATTTAGATAAAGAATTACAAACTTCAAATTGGATAAGAAGGCCACTTAGTAAACTTCAAATTAATTATGCTGCTAACGATGTTTTATATTTAGAAAAAATATACTACAAAATATCCNAATTGCTGATTCTTGATAAAAAAGAAAATTGGTACAAGGAAGAATTAGAAAAAATAGTAAAAGATAACAAGTTCAAAAAAGAGCCAAAAAATGCATGGGAAAAAATAAAGTTAAGTGACTTCTCAGGAATAAATCAAAAACTTTTCATTCTGTTATCTAAATATAGAGAAGAAATATGTAGAAAAAGAAATATACCTAAGACTTGGTATCTAAGTGATAAAAATATCATTAGGTTGTCGTCAAAAAAATATACAAATATAAACGAATTAAAAAAAGAAAACTTATCTTCAAATAGATTTTTTAATTCTAATGATTACTTGGATATTTTTGATAAATTTGATTTCTCAAAAAATGTATTTGAAAAAGTTAAATCAAAAAGAACAAATGTAAAAAAATATCAAAAAATNTTACAAGATTTATCAATTGAACTTAATATTTCGCAACAACTCGTGGCTACTAAAAAAGATTTAGAAAAATATTTCGGATCAAATAAAATCAAAATAAATGGATGGAGGAAGAAAATATTTGAAGTGATAAAAGCCAAGACAAACGAAGAGTCTTTATCGTAATATATAGATAATTAATACTAAAATTTATGAAAAAACCTAAAACAGCAGATGAACTAAGAGATAGATTTTTGAGTTTTTTTGAATCAAAAAACCATCTTGTTTTACCTTCTTCATCATTAATTCCAAGTGGTGATCCTACTCTTTTATTAACTAACTCTGGCATGGCCCAATTCAAAGCATATTTTTCTGGTGAAAAAGAGCCTCCNAATAAGCGTATAACAACNTCACAAAAATGCTTCAGAACTACTGATATTGAAGAAGTGGGAGATGATACTCATTTAACTTTGTTTGAAATGCTCGGAAATTTTAGTTTTGGTGATTATTTCAAAAAAGAAGCTTGTGAATGGGCTTTGGAATTCATGACAGAAGTTCTTGGATTTGATAAAAACAGACTCTTTTTTACAGTATATAAAGACGATGATGAAACCAAAGAAATCTGGATGGATCTAGGAATTGAAAAAAAGTTTATTTATAAATTTGGNGATGAAGATAACTGGTGGGGGCCAGCNGGAGAAGAAGGTCCATGTGGCCCATGTTCTGAACTTCATTATTACCAAGGAGATATAAATAAAATGGATTTTGATAATCCAAGCTGGGGACCTAATATCCATGAAGATTTTATAGAACTATATAACTTGGTTTTTACACAATTTTATAGAGACTTAGATGGTAACGATAAACCGCTTCCTTTCAACAACATTGACACAGGCATGGGCTTAGAAAGAACTGTTTCTGTTTTAAATAATAAAGAATCTGCATATGATACAGACATATTTAAAGAGCACTTAGTAATGCTAGATAAAAAAGTGCCAAAAAGTGATAAGGAAACACAAAAAAATAAAAGGATTATTGCTGAGCATGGAAGATCTGCATCTTTTCTTATAGCTGACGGAGTTCTACCTGAAAACACAGGAAGAGGCTATGTACTTAGAAGGCTAATTAGAAGAGCTATGGTCACTGCAAAAAAATTAGACCTTAGTTTTCCTGTCCTATCTCCTGTAGCAAATATAACTACTAAAAAACTTAGTCATGTATATCCTGAACTTTCTGAAAAATTAGACTTTATAGTATCAGTTTTAGATAAAGAAGAAGAGAATTTCAATAAAACTCTNAGCTTTGGAACTCAAGTATTGACACACTTAATTAAAAAGAGAGGTATTGAAATATTAAGTAATGAATCTTACAAAGAACCGATCGAAGTAGCTAATGATATTTACTCAAAACAAGAATTAGATAACAGCAAAAAACTATTATCAGGAATGGAAGCATTTATTCTTTATGACACATATGGATTCCCAATAGAAATAACTACAGAAATATGTCAGGAAAACGGCTTAAATGTAGATAAAAATTCATTTTTAAAAATAATGGAAGAACAAAAAACTTCATCAAAAAATTCAAAAGATAAATCCTCTAAAAATCTTTCTCAAAAATTGTACTCATCATTAGAATTGAAACCTACAGAGTTTACAGGATATGAATCATTAGAATCAAACAGTTTAGTAATGGCAGTAATTAAAGATAATAAATCTGTAAAAAAAGTAAATGAGGGCGATGAAGTAGATTTAATTTTGGACAAAACTCCTTTTTATGCNGAAAGAGGTGGTCAAATGGGAGACACTGGAATCATTAGCTTCAAGGAAGGTGAAATTGAAGTCTTAGATACTATAACTCCATACGGGAATATATACGTCCACAAGGGAAGAATAAAAAAAGGAAATATAAATGTAGGTACAAANGTCANTCCAGTAGTTGATTTTTATAGAAGAGAAAATCTACGGAGAAATCATACAGCAACTCATCTCGTACATGCTGCTTTAAGAGAAATAATAGGAAGTCATGTTAGGCAATCAGGATCACTAGTACATCCTGATTACTTAAGATTTGACTTTACGAGCTTAGAAGGATTATCAGATGAAGTTATAAAAGAAGTTGAAAACAGAGTTAATCTTTCTATTAGAAAAAATTTAGAAGTCCAGGTTCACTATACTACCTATAATAAAGCTATTGATGAAGGCGCTTTAGCTTTTTTTGATGAAAAATATGACCATGAAGTTAGAACAATAAAAATTGATGCTCCATGGAGCTATGAGTTATGTGGTGGAACACATATGGATAGCACAGGTGGAATAGGTTTATTTAAGATCATTTCTGAGAATGGGATAGGATCAGGCAATAGACGTCTTTTTGCTACAACGGGTATTGGCACCGAAGACTTAGTTTATGAAAAAATAAATACTATAAATTCAATNTCAAAAAAACTAAATTCAAATGTTGAAAATGTTTATGATAAATTTATTTCTTTACTGGATCAAAATAAAGAACAACAAAAAACTATTGAAAATTTACAGCAACAGCTAACCGATTTATCTATGGGAAATTCAAAATCAGAAACAAGTGAATTTATCTTAAAAAACACAAAATTCTCATGTACAAAAGCCATAGCAACTAACATTGGTTCATTACGTAAGGCCGGAGATTCACAAAGAACAAAGCTTGAAAGTGGAATAGCAATTGTAGGATCTGTTGTTGAAGAAAAGGGAGTCATAGTAATAATGGCAACTGATGATACAGAATTTCAAGCAAACGAAGTTGCCAAAATAATTGCTAAAGAAGTTAATGGNGGTGGTGGTGGGAATAAATTTTCAGCACAAGTAGGGATTAAAGATATTAAAGATTATGAAAGATTTTTCAGTAACTCTAAAAATATACTTGAAAACAACCTAATCAAATGACTATATTAGGCTTAGATATAGGAGAAAAAAGAACGGGTGTTGCAATTTCTAACGAGATTTCTTTATTATGCACACCATTAGAATATATAAGCTCCAACGATAATTTTCTTGAAAAAATTTCAAATATTATTCAGGAAAAAAAAGTANAGAAAATAATCATAGGTCTTCCAAAGTTATTAAGCGGTAAAGAAGGAGAAAGAGCTAAATTCTCAAGATCAATTTCTAACTTAATCAAATCAAACCATAAAGCAATCAAAGTAATTTTGTGGGATGAAAGATTAACTACCAAACAAGCAGAAAAATACTTATTAGAAACAATGACTAATAAAAAAAAGATAAAAGAAAAAATTGATTCTGCTTCAGCCGTTCTTATTTTAGAAAATTATTTAGCAGCAAAAGGTAGATCATGAAACAAATTGGCATACTAGGTTTTCCATTAGGACATACTTTATCACCAAAAATTCATGAAGCTGGATTTAAAGAACTGAATTTAGATATAAAGTTTGAGGTATGGGAGGTAAAACCAGAAAACTTAAATGAAAAAGTCAAATTACTAAAAACTGATGACGTACTAGGTTTTTGTGTGACTCTGCCTCATAAATATTCAATAATTAGTCTAATAGACGAACTTGATGAATCTGCAAAAGAAATGAATGCTGTAAATTGGGTAGTAAATTCTAATGGAAGGTTGAAGGGCTACAACACTGATTGGATTGGTTTCAAAGAAAGCNTAATTTATTATGGAAAACAAATTGCTGATCAAGAATGTCTAATACTAGGNGCAGGAGGTTCAGCTAAGGCAATTTGTATGGCTTTAATAAAGGAGAATGCTAAAAAAATATACATTCATAATCGNACTGAAAAAAATGTTATAAATTTTATAAATAATTTCAAACAAATCAATAAAGATATTCAAATAATCAATTCAGATAAATTAAATAATAAAGATTTTATAAGCACTTTGGATTTAATAATTAATACAACTTNAGTTGGAATGCAAGGTGGTCCAGATCCAAACAATTCTCCTATAAATACTGATAATATAAATAAAAGAGCCTTATGTTATGACTTAGTTTATTCACCTGAAATAACGCCTTTCATAGAACAAGCTAAAAATAACAAAGTTGAAGCTATTGGTGGTTTGACAATGCTTGTTTTCCAAGCAATAAAAGGCTTTGAACTTGTAACAGGAGAAAAAGCTCCTGTAATAAAAATGTTAGAAGCGGTTGGAATAACCAAAGATGAGGATTAGAAATGGGAAAATTTAGATTCTTAACAGCAGGAGAATCGCATGGTAAAGGACTAAGCGTAATTATTGAAGGAATGCCTTCAAATTTATCTATTGATGAAGATTATATTGAAAAAGATATGTCAAGAAGGCAAAAAGGATATGGATCTGGCGGCAGGATGAAAATTGAAAAAGATAGAGCTGAGATTAAAACTGGAGTAAGACATGGAAAAACTCTAGGTTCTCCCATTTCGCTGTGGATAGAAAATAAGGATTGGGTAAATTGGACAACTCCTATGTCAATAACTCCAGTAGATTCAAACGAAGACATTAAACTTCAAACAAAAATTGTACCAGGTCACGCTGACTTCCCNGGAACCTTAAAATTTAACCATAAAGATGTAAGAAATGTACTTGAAAGAGCAAGTGCTAGAGAGACTGCAGCTAGAGTAGCTGCAGCTTCAATATGTAAGAAATTTTTATCAGAATTAGGAGTTGAAATAAAATCTAGAGTTAAATCTGTAGGTTGGGAAAAATCTGAATTAAACAATTTAGAAAATATTGATTGGAATTATGTTGAAAATTCTGAAGTAAGAGCATCAAATAGTGAAGAAGATATCAGATTTAAACAAGTTATAGATCAAGTAAAAAAAGAAAGAACAACTATTGGTGGTGTNTTTCAAGTAATCGCATACAATGTTCCACTTGGTCTAGGAAGCCACACTCATTGGGATAACAAATTAGATGGGAAAATTGCACAAGCAATGATATCTATAAACGCTGTAAAGGGAGTTGAAATAGGAGACGGTTTTGAAAACACAAAAAAATTAGGTAAAGAAGTACAAGATGTAATAGAACCTAATAAATCTGATCCAAGAAATTTTTCTCAAATATCTAACCATTCTGGAGGTATAGAAGGCGGTATGTCTAATGGAAATAATATAGTCGTAAACGTAGCTATAAAACCTATAGCAACGATGACTAGTCCTTTACCTTCAGTCGATATAATTACTGGGGAAGTAGTAGAAGCTGCTTATAATAGATCTGATATATGCCAAGTTAGCAGAGCATGCCCTGTTGGAGAAGCCATGTTGGCCCTAGCACTAACTGAAGTAGTTTTGGAAAAATTTGGAGGGGATAGTTTGCAGGAAATAAAGAGAAACTTTATTTCTTATATAAAAAGCTTCAAAGAATATGGAAAATAAAGAAAATAAATCAAGTTTATTTTTAATAGGATTTTCTGGGTCAGGAAAAAGTTCAGTAGGGAAAAAATTAGCTAAGGCCCTAAACTGCACATTTATTGATACAGATAGAATCATAGAGGACAAAGAGGGTAAAACTATTGATGAAATCATTACTCAAAATGGAGAAAATGAGTTTAGAAAAATTGAAAGCAATGTTTTATCTGAAATAGATTTTTCTAACAAAAATATANTTGCAACAGGAGGTGGGGTTCCAACTATTGATAAAAATCTTAGAATCATGAAAAATAAAGGTGAAATCATATGGTTAGAAGTATCAGTGGATTCTATCTTTGAAAGACTTTTTAAATCAAATGAAATCAGGCCTCTTTTAGGTTCAAATGTAAAAAGGGAAAATATTATAAATTTATTTAATAGCAGATTAAACGTCTATAATATAGCTGACACAAAAATTGATACTAATGAAAAAGATATAAATCAAATAGTTAAAGAAATAACAAAAATTTATGGATAATAAATACTTAGCAGCAACTATAAATACTTCCCAAGGTGACTACAGAGTAATTGTNGGAAAATCAATACTTGGAGAATTAGGGAAAGAGTTATACAAAGCTAATCTAAACAACAAAAAATGCTTTTTGATCGCTGATAAATCTATGTTTCCAAAACAAACAAAAAATTTACACGAATCATTAGAATCACAAGGATTTATTACAAATTCTTTGTCAATGGAATTTTCTGAAGAAATAAAAACTCATGCGACTGTTTCAAAAATATATAATTGGTTAGCTGACATGAAAGCGGAAAGAAAAGATTTCATAATATCAATGGGNGGAGGAGTAGCNGGAGATATTATAGGATTTGCAGCATCTACNTACTTAAGAGGGATTCCATTTATACAAATACCAACAACACTTGCGTCTATGACTGATGCAGCAATAGGTGGAAAAGTTGCATATAATCTTCCAGAAGGAAAAAATCTTGTTGGTTCTTTCTATCAACCAAAACTTGTTTTTGAAGATTTAGACTTTTTACACAGTCTTCCTGAGAGAGAAAAAACAAGTGGGTGGGCTGAGGCCATTAAACATTCTCTTATTCAAAATATTGATCTTTTCAAAGAGTTTGAAGAAAATCATGAAAGAATTTATAAATTAGATAACGATTATTCTGCTGAGATATTAAAAAAATCTGTTGCAATAAAAGCAAAAATAGTTTCTGAAGATGAGTTTGAAAGAGGAGATGAAAGAATCAAACTAAATTATGGTCACACTGTTGGTCATGCTATTGAAAAAATAAGTAATTATAATCAATATCTTCATGGAGAAGCTGTAAGTATAGGAATGATGGCTGCAGCAAATATTTCAATGAGAAAAGGATTTATAACTAAAGAAATTGTAGATCGACAAGAAAAAATACTAAATAAATATAATTTGCCTGTCAAAATAAAAAATATTGAAATAAAAAAAATATTAGATGCCATTAAAATGGATAAAAAAAATTCTAATGGTAAAGTCAAATGGGTATTATTAGACTCTATAGGAAATGCAATAATATCTCAGGAAATAGATGAGAAAATTGTAATAGAATCACTCAAGGAAGTTATAATTTAACCACCTGCAACAGCGGGAACTATAGCAATTTCATCGTTTAAATCAACTTTAGTATTTAAAGAATCTAGATATCTTATATCTTCACCGTTTATATATATATTTACGAAATGCTTTAACTCGTTATTTTCCATTATTTTTTCAGAAACTCCTGGAAATTTTTGATTGAGATTTTCAATAATATTAATAACTTTATCTCCGGTAATTTCTACTGAAGTTTCGTTATTAGTTAGTGTCCTTAATGGGGTAGGTATTTTTACATTAGCCATAATCTTAAATTATATTACTTGTTGATACAAAACATTTATATTATTATAACTGATAATAAACTTTTAGGCTTAGACGTATGAAATTAGATACTCAAAATTCTTCAATATCAGTATTGGGTGCTTTAAATATGGACTTAATAATGAATCTTGACAGGCCTGCAAATCCAGGAGAAACAGTAGTAGGAGACAAATTTTACACCGCTCCAGGTGGAAAAGGTGGGAATCAAGCAGTAGCTGCTGCGAGAGTATCAAAAAAGGAATCAGTTAATTTTTTTGGATTTATAGGGGATGACAATTATGGATCAGAATTAAAAAGTTATTTAGAAAATGAAAAAATCATTACTTCAAACATTCTATCTGATAGTAAACTTCATTCAGGGATTGCAATTATTTTTACAACAAATAATGGTGAGAATTATGTTAATGCTGTTTATGGTGCAAATGCAAAAAAAGACTTAATTTTAGTTGATCATTTCAAAAAAAATATAAAAAATACTAAAATATTGATCACTCAAAATGAGCTTGATGAAGAAATTACTAGAGAATGCATGAAATCAGCAAGTGAAAATAATATTCCTGTTATTTTAGACCCAGCTCCTTACAGGGAAAATCTGAAATTAGATTATTATAAAATGGCAGATTTCATAACACCAAATGAGACTGAAGCAGAATATATGACTGGTATAAAAATTAAAAATATTGATGATGCAAGAAAATCTGCTAAATTACTCATATCTAAAGGTATAAAAAATTGTATTATTACACTTGGTGAAAATGGTGCTTTATTTATGAATTTAAATGAAGAAAAATATTTTGAACCCCATAAAATCAAAGAAGTAAAGGCAAGTGTTGCTGCAGGAGATGCATTCACAGGTATATTAGGAGCATCTTTAGCTTCTGGAAATGAATTATTCACATCCATAGAAAATGCTATTGTTGGATCTGCGCTTAGTGTAACAAAATTTGGAGCCCAAGAGTCTATGCCTTTTTACGATGAAATATTAATGAATATTAATTAGACCAGAGCTTTCCCTTTTATTTGATTTAACGACGTAATATTTTTTTCAACCATCAATTTCTTTAATCCTTTATTGATGTTGTTTGCAAAAAATAACCCTTCATAAATAAAGCCTGTATATCCCTGACATAAATCTGCTCCTAATGCTAATGCATTCCATACATCTTTAGAATTAAATATCCCGCCACACGCAACTATTACAGGATCTGGACCTAAAAAGGATCTAGTTTCGGCAATCATTCTTTGAGTGTTAGAAGTCAAGATTTTTCCAGATTTTCCTCCTTTACCAACAGCTAATTTTTCATCATTTACAGGCAAACTATTTGCAACAACTAATCCATCAGCCCCTGCCATAATTGCTGTCTTTCCCAGATTTAGAAAATCTTGTTTTTCTGATTCTAACCATGGAGGAAGTTTTACTAATATTTTATTATTTGAAATTTTTTTTATTTTTTGAATCAATTTTGATAATTCAGAAGGATTATGAAAAAGTCTCAAGCCTGCAGTATTAGGACTAGAAATATTTATTTCAAAAACTTTAGTTTTATTTTCAAGTAATTTGACGCACGAAATTATTTCATCTTCATTTATACCTGAAACAGATAAAAATATTCTTGAATCACCATTAATTTTTAAGTTCTGGTTTATATTATCAAGACCTAAACTAGGAAATCCTAAGGAATTAATTAAAGCTTTTTCCCTAGGAATATGAAAAAGCCTAGGTTTTGGATTCCCAAACCTTTCTTGAAGAGTAATTGTACCTCCAGTAACGAAACCAAAATGTAAAGAAAGTAAGGGTTCTAAAATTTTGCAATTTTTATCATATCCAGCAGCCAATCCTACTGGAGAATTCAAATCTAATCCTAAAACATCAGTTTTAATTTGGTCAGATTTATTTCTAAGAAAAAAAAGATTAAAAACCTTGTGAAAATTTAATTGAAAAAATTTTTCTGCTATTAAATGAGAGACCTCTGGGTTGATAAGTTGTAGAATTGGTAGTATTAGTGTTTTGTAAAGCATTTTTACTCCTACATTTATTTTAGTATTAATAACTTTTAAAACAAGGAAAAAAAATCATATGTCTAACTTAGAATTTAAATTTGGAAGCGAAAACAGACCAAAAGGTCATGCAATTATTTACTTCCAAGAATATGATGATATATACGCTTCTTACATAATGGATTTCCCAATTTCTGGAGATTTAACTAAATATATTCCAGAAATGTTTAAGGATCAGATACCTGATGAAGAGATGACTAAAATGATTTTTCCTCCAATTCCTGAAAAGTTTTCTGGGGATTATGAAAAGTTATTTTCTTTAGCAGAAAAAAGATCAGATGACCTCATTTATGGAGGAAGTATCAACTCAAAAGATGCAACTTCTTCAATGTCAAAACTAAATAGCCTAGCAAGTGAATATACAGATTTATGCAATCCTCAAGAATTTGATGATATTAGTGAGCTTTTAGATGAAATTCCTGCTAATAAATCTGAAATAAATAGCTCAAAATACTCAAATATGAATGAATCAGATTTATTAGCAGAGATCACTAAAATTATAGGGAAAATTAATTTTTCTAAGGACAATAACGAACTTAATGAAATAAATAATTTAAAAAAAGAAATAAAAATAATTAGCTCAATTATTCCTGAAAATAGAAAAATAGATAAGCTATTAGAATATCTTGATTTGAATATCACTAATTCTGAAGAAATCATTTCCGCATATATAAGCAGAGCATACAGTCTTCTAAATGAAGATTATATAAAAGTTAAAGAATTAGAAGACCTGTTACTTAAGTTAGAAAAGTAATTAATTGAAAAATAAAACGAATATATTTAAAAGTCTAGGAAATAGAAATTTTTTATATATGTGGTTAAGCCTATTTTTTTCAATGGCTGGATTTCAAATTCAAATGACAGTTAGAGGAATACTTGTTTACGATATTACATCTAATGCGCTTATAACCGGTATAGTTTCTGCAGGATTCGCTCCTTCTTTATTATTATTTTCTATGTTTGGTGGTGTACTAGGAGAAAAAGTTAATAAAAAGAGACTTATTCAATTTGCTCAAGGTGTAAATATGATTCAAAGCATGATTGTTATGGTGCTAATTTATTTTGATTTATTGCACTGGAGTCATTTACTTCTTGTTTCTGTAACACAAGGAGCAATGTTTGCAATTCAAGTTCCAGCGAGACAATCTTTAATTCCTGATTTGGTAGGTAAAAATTTGGTTACGAATGCAATAGGATTAAACGCTATGATAATGGGAATAACAACAATGATAGCTCCTGCTATAGGAGGTTATACTTATGAATTTTTTGGACCTCTAAATTCTTATATGATCGTTTCTATACTTATGATGACAGGTGTTTTTTTTGTAGGCTTTGTTCCTAATTTTCCTCCTAAATTATCAAGTAAAAAAACTTCTACATACAAAGAAATAATTAATGGTTTCATGTACTTAAAAACAAATAAATTGGTTAGGTTGATTTGGATACATGCAGTCGTTTTAGCTCTATGTACTGGGCCATTTAGAATGCTGATACCAGTATTTGCAAAAGATGTATTTCTTTCTACACCAGGTGAAGTTGGAAATCTAATGGCCGCTGGTGGTATCGGAGGAATCTTATCTTCGATATTGATTGCTTCTTTGAATTCTGAATCTAAACGAGGTTGGATACTAATTATTATTGGCATAATAACAGGTTTTGGCTTACTAATGGTTTCTACACTAAATTTCTTCATTGTAGGTATTATTGCTATGATAATTGTAGGCTTCTCAGAGACAGGTAGATGGAGCCTTGGTCAAGCTTTAATGATGGAACATGCAGGAGAAGAATATCGAGCTAGAGTTATTAGTCTTCTAATGATGTCTTGGGGACTAATGCCTATAAGTATGCTCCCCATGAGTTGGGCATTTGGGTATTTCGGAGCAGAAATCACTACTTTCTTTACTGCAATTATTACTTTATTATTTGCTATATCAAGTATTTATTGGGCAAAAAGTCTATCAAAAATATAAATGAATAAAAAAATAAATAAATTACCTAAAGAAATATCTTTATTAATTGCTGCAGGAGAAGTTATTGAAAACCCTTTATCAATTATTAAGGAACTAGTTGAAAATTCTATTGATGCTAACTCAAAAAAAATAATTATTGAAATTATTGATGGTGGGAAAGAATATATTTCTATAACAGATGATGGAGATGGTATTTTTCCAGATGAAATAGAAATAGCATTTGAAAGACATGCAACTTCAAAAATAAAAAGTAAAAAAGAGATTTATTCTATAGATACTTTAGGATTTAGAGGAGAAGCTTTATCTTCTATTGCTTCAGTATCAAATATAGTTTGCACATCAAGAGTAAGATCTAATGATTATGCTCAAGAAATTCAAATTAGTCATGGGGAAATAATAAAAAATAAAAAAACTTCTTCAAATTATGGAACAAAAATTATAATTGAAGATATTTTTATGAATACACCTGCAAGATTAAAATTTTTATCATCTAGTAGATCAGAATCCTCAAAAATACATAATTTCATTAATGGAATTTCTCAATCTTATCCTTCGATTTCATTCGAACTTATCATTGATAAAAAAAATAAGATCAAAACAAATGGAGATGATGATTTATTTTTCTTGATTTCAAACTTCTACAAAATTTCAAAGAATGATGTAATCGAAATTAATGCTCAAAGAGAAAACCTCGAAATAAGAGGATTAATATCAAAACCTCAAAAAAATTTTGGGAATCGGTCTAGGATGAATATTTTTGTAAATAACAGGCTTATAAATAACTCTAAAATTTTATTTACTATAGAAAATGCATATAGACCTTTTATTCAACATAAAAAATTCCCCATAATATCAATAAATATTTTGATACCATACGATTTAGTTGACGTAAACATTCACCCTCAAAAGCATGAAGTTAAATTTTCTGATGAAAATGAAATACTTTCTTTTATTTATAATTCAATTTCAAAATTGTTAAATCAAGAAATCCCTGCAAATACTTTAAGTTTTTCTAATAATAATAATGAAATATCAATGTACGAAAATAATAAATTTTTACAAGAAAATTTATTTGACAATGAAAAATATCCATTAAAAGATAGTCTTCCCATATTAAGATTTATTGGGCAAATAAGAAATACATTNTTGATATGTGAGGGTCCTGATGGAATTTATATTATTGATCAACATGCNGCTCATGAAAGAATTCTGTTTGAAAAATATAGAGAAGAAAAATTNTCTAANGAATTTCAAATTTTAAATCTAAAAAAATATATTGATTTAGGAACTATAATGAACTCTAAAATTATTGAAAATTTAGATAAATTTAAGGAATTAGGATGGGATTTGGAAGAATCTGCAACTGGTCAAATAATNGTAAGAAATGTTCCTTTTATTGGAATTTATAAAACAAAATCATCTGACATTAGTTTTTTATTAGATTTAATTTCTAAGGATATNGAAAAAAACAACACAGATACTTCAAAAGATATAATTTCAAAAAGACTAGCTTGTCATAGTGCCGTTAGAGCAGGGGACTCATTAACAAACGAAGAATGTAATAAGCTAATAAATGATTTAGAAAAAACAGAAAGCCCTTGGGATCCTCACGGAAGGCCTGCAGTAATAAAATTAGATTATGAAGATATTACAAATCAGTTTGGAAGATAGTATAATAAGAATGAATCTAATAATTTTTTGATTCAAAAAATATGCTAAATTATTTTCAGTTATTATCGTCCATATTAGATAACCAGCCTAATCGTTTATTAATTTCTCCCTCAGAGAATAAGATAGTAGCTTCATTTGGTAAATCTACAAGTATTAAACTTGAAGATTTCACTAATTACAATAATTTTAAATCTGAAGTTTTAAAAACTTTAAAAGAAAAAAAAATAGGATTTGCTAGTATTTCTTTTGATATTTCTAGTAGTTCAAAAGAATCAATTTGGAAAGAATATCCAAGCGCTGAATTTTTATTCCCATCTTATTCCATAATTTTTGAAAACAACAAAATCAAAGAATTCGGTTCTGATAAGCATTTATATAAAAAAATATTAGATAGCTCTCCCGAATCTAATTACAATAAAAAAAGATTTATAAATAAAAAACAAAACGAAAACANCAGATGGATCAATCTAGTTGAAAAAGCCAAAAAAGATATTTCTAAAAGTAAATTAGAAAAAATTGTTGTTGGAGAATCAAAGAAATATTCAAATATAAAAATAAATATAAAACAAACATTGCTAAATATGACCAATGAATATCCTGATTGTGTCACATTTCTTTATCAAAATAAAGATGATTATTTCTTTGGATCTACACCTGAAAAAGTTTTTGAATATAAGGACAAAAAAATAACTACAGACGCTCTTGCAGGCTCGATTCCAAATTATGGACAAAACAAAAAAGAAATAGAAAAAAACTTTAATAACACAACTCTAGTTGAAGAACATAAAATTGTAGTTGAATTTTTAGAAGAACAATTAGAAAAACTTTCAAACAATAAAATAAGCAAATCAAAAACAAAAATCAAATCTTTGAGTAATATTAATCATCTTTTATTAGAACTAGAAACTATTATTGAAAATAATAACTTCTTTGAATTTATCAATCTANTGCATCCATCTCCAGCACTAGCTGGATANCCTGTTAATGAAGCCAAAGAATGGATAAAAAACAATGAGCCTTTTAATAGAGGNTTGTATACAGGTTCAATAGGTTATGTAGAAAATGATTCTTCATATTTTTTTGCAGGATTAAGATGTGCNAAGTATAGTAATAAATATAATGAAATAATTTCTTTTGCAGGAAACGGAATCATAGAAAATTCAAAAATAAAATATGAAATAGACGAACTAAATTCAAAATTTGATGCAATAAACAAATCTATTTTAGAAGATTAAATGCTTACTCATAATAAACAAATAAATNTTTTTATAGAACAATTAGTGAAATATTCAATAAAGGATATTGTCATTAGTCCTGGTTCAAGATCAACACCATTAGTAAATAATTTTCTAAAATATAAAAAGTTATTTAACTTACATTTAGTCCTTGATGAAAGATCAGCTGCGTTNTTTGCTCTAGGAAAATCTAAAATCTCAAAAAAACCTAGTGTTCTAATTTGTACATCAGGTACAGCTACTTTAAATTACAGCCCAGCTATAGCTGAATCATTTTATTCGCAGGTACCACTAATTATAATTACATCAGACAGACCTATGAATTATAGAGAAACTGGATCAAATCAGACNTTAGATCAAAACAATATTTACAAAAACAANATTAACTGGTTTTTTGATATCCCTATAACAAATAAGACTGATTTCATTTCAAATATTGCTTACAAGGCAATTTATCAATCAGAAAATTCTCCTCAAGGGCCTGTACACATTAATTGGCAGTTTGAAGAACCTTTTACTTCTGAAAAAGAAGAGTACAAANAAATAAANCCAAATATAATTAATAATATTTCCTCTGATAAGGAATTAATTTTAGATTCAGATAAACTTAATCATTTCTTAAAAATGATTAAAAATAAAAATGGGTTAATTCTAGTTGGTTCTCATAAATTTCAAAACAGTAAAATTCTAAAATTATCAAGACTGATTAATTGGCCTATCATAGCAGATCCATTATCAAATTTAAGAGACATAGAAAATTATGAAAAAAATACTATTATTGATACTGGAGACATTATATTTCGAAGTGAANATCAAGACTTAATACCAGAAACNGTAATTCATATAGGTTCATTGCCTGTTTCGAAGTTTATTTCAAAAAAATTGGAGAAAGCCAAAAATCATATTTTCATAGAACCTTCTTATAGGATATCTCATGGTTTTTTTAAATTAGATTTACAATTTCACAACTTAGATTCTTTAGTACTTGCATTAGATAATCATGCAGAAATTGAAGAACAAAAAAATAATAAGTGGAAAAAATATTTTGAAAATATAAATGATAAAGCAAGAAAAAGTTTAGAAAAAAACTTCTTAAATATCAAAGAAGTAAATTATAAAAATATAATTCTTAGTAATATACCAAAGAATTCTTTTTATATTTCTGGCAATTCTTTACCTATTCGAATTTTAGACATTATCCTTACTAAAAGTGATGAGATNAAATTTATAGGGAATAGGGGTTTATCAGGAATAGATGGAAATATTTCGATTGCATCAGGAGTAAGCGCCATGACTGAAAATAACGTTTTCCTTGATTTAGGAGATTTAGCATTTATACATGATATTGGAGGTCTCATTACTGCAAAACGAAATGCAAAAAAATTGACTATTTTTATCAATAACAATGGTGGGGGGCAAATTTTCAATTTACTCCCTCAATCTAAAGATTTAAGTGAAATTTNCGAAGACTGGTTTATTACGCCTCATCAAAACTTAAGTATTAGAGAATTAAGCAGAAGTTTAGGTTGTGATTATTTCAATCCTAAAAACAAAGAAGAGCTTAAAGATGTAATTTGTAATAAGCTTGGAAACAATGTGAATATTGTTGAGATGAATTTCATTAAAACTGACTACTTAAAATATAATTCAGATCTTCAAAAAGTTATAGATGAAATAAGTTAGATGAGCAATTTATTTTACAAGGTAGAAGGAAATGGTTTGCCTTTATTATTAATTCATGGATTTACAGGCAGTAATAAATCTTTTGATATTGTTTCTAAATATATGCAACAATATTTTAAGGTTGTAAGAATAGATTTGGTTGGGCATGGAAAATCTATGACGTACAACGAATCAGATTATTCTTTTGAAAATTCAATTAATTCAATAATTTCAATTATTAATAAATTAAAATTTAGAAAGGTAAATATTCTTGGATATTCACTTGGTGGAAGAATAGCTATGCACATAGCATCAACTTTTCAAAAAAAAATCAATAATCTTATTTTATGCAGCGCGTCTTATGGATTAGAGAATCCAGAAGAAAAGAAAAAAAGAATCAATTCTGATCAAAAATTAATAAGTTTACTTGAAGAAAAAGGTATTAAAGATTTTGTAAATTATTGGGAATCTATCCCTTTGTGGGAATCAGAAAATAAATTGCCATTAGAAAAAAGAACAAAACACAAAAAAATAAGATTAGAAAATAATCCTTTAGGACTAGCTATGAACCTAAAAAATCAAGGTCAAGGAAAGCAAAATAATCTTTTACCTGAACTTCAAAAAATTGATACTAAAACTTTAATTTTGTATGGATCAAATGATGAAAAATACAAAATAATATCAAAAAAGCTTTCTAATTCAATAAGAAAATCTAAAACTATAATGGTTCCAGAATCTGGACATAATATAATATTAGAGAACCCTATTTTTGTATCTAGGGAAGTCAAGGATTTTATACTTGGAGAGACAAATGACAATTAATTGGCAAACAAAAAAAGAATATCAAGATATTTTAGTAGATTATTATGAAGGCATTACTAAGATTACAATCAATAGACCTGAAGTTAGAAATGCTTTTAGGCCAGAAACTATTGAAGAATTATCTTTGGCTTTTAAAGAAGCTGCAGAAGATGATAATACAGGAGTCGTTCTGTTTAGAGGGGCAGGGGATAAAGCATTTTGTTCTGGCGGCGACCAAAAAGTTAGAGGTCATGGAGGATATAATGATGATCAAGGNAATCCAAGCTTAGGAGTACTACCATTACAAAGATTTATTAGATATATGCCAAAGCCAGTTATCGCATTGGTAAGCGGATACGCAATTGGTGGGGGACATGTGCTTCATGTTATATGTGATCTTACTATAGCCTCAGAGAATGCTATATTTGGACAAACTGGCCCCAGAGTAGGATCATTTGACGCTGGTTTTGGGAGTTCAGAGTTAGTAAGATTAGTGGGAACAAAAAAAGCTAAAGAAATATGGTTTTTATGTGATCAATATAATGCTGAAGAAGCACTTGATATGGGATTGATCAATAAAATAGTAAAATATGATGATCTTGAAAGTGAAGGTATTAATTGGGCAAAAAAAATCCTATCAAAAAGTCCTACTGCAATTAGATTCTTAAAAAATACATTTATAGCAGAATCAGATGGTTTAGCTGGTCTACAAAACATGGCTGGAGATATAACTATGATGTATTACATGACTGAAGAAGCTAAAGAAGGAAAAAATGCTTTCGTTGAAAAACGAGATCCAGATTTCACTAAATTTCCCAAGCCTCCATTCCATGGATAAAATAAACTCTATATTAATTGGATTTAGACTAAAAACATTACCTGCAGTATTGGGACCAATTCTTATTGCAGTATCAATTAGTATAAATAATTCAGTAGAAATACTTAGAATCGCATTAGTCATTTCAATAGGAGTTTTTTTACAAGTTTTAGTTAATCTCTTAAATGACATGCAGGATTTTAATAACGGATTAGATAACCAAAATAGAGTAGGTCCATTAAGAGCATCTCAAATAGGTAATCTTTCTAGGTCTGAAATGAATTGGATAACATTAGTCATATTTATTATTTGTTTATTTTTAGGATTTATTGCATTCTTAATTAGTAGTTTTTTAACNATACTTGNAGGNCTTNTTTTGTTTGTATTAGCCTATTCATANACTGGTGGNCCTAAACCATACGGATATAACGGTTTAGGAGAATTAGGNGTAATAATAGTATTTGGTCCTATGACAGTTCTTGGAAGCTTATATATTTTTGATATAAACCCTACATCAAAGCTTTTGCTACTATCTATAATTCCTGGAATATCAGCTAGTTTAATTATCCTGATCAATAACATAAGAGATATAGAAAACGATAAAAAAGGAGAAAAAAATACTATTGCTGTTATTTTAGGNGAAAAAAAATCAAGACTCTTATATTACTTTTTAGTAATTATTATTATGATTTTACTATCAATTAATGCCGTTACTTTTGAAAATAATTATATCTATATAACAGTGATAATGACTTATCTTATTTTTCCTCTAAGCGACCTAGGAATTAATAGATTCAAAAAGAAAAATTTATTCCCAGAANTTAACATAAAAGAATCTAAAATATCTGGTGAATTAAATTCTACTCTTATCAAGACAGTTGCAAGTCATTTTATATTATGTCTTACTATAAGTGCCGTTTTATTAATATAATGAAATTTCAAATAAATAAAAGGATTTTTTATTAGATGTACGAATATAGTAATTACAAAATCCCTATCTATAATCTTGAAAATTCAAAGACTAAATATAAATTTCAAGAGATCATTCTTATAAAATCAAAAAAGTCTCAATTCTTACTAGAAGTTTCGCCTTTAAAAGGATTTAATAATGAATCAGTAAAGCAAATCGAAGAAATCCTAATATCAAAAAAAACCTTCGATATTTCAAAATATCCTTCTTTTGAATATGCACTAAGTAATTACNAAAAAACAGATAAAAATAATATTTCTGTTAAATCATCAATNTTAATTGCAAATAATGAAGATATCATGAAAAA
Source organism: Chloroflexota bacterium (assembly GCA_002711965.1). Next base: position 71,910 of record PASM01000003.1, read on the forward strand.
TATTTCTAATTTTTGTAACTTGGGATTCAATACTTTTAAAATCAAAGTTTCTAAAAATGACTATCTTAAAAAAATAGAGTTACTCAAGTCAATTAATTCAAGCATTAATATTAGGATTGATTTTAATAATGAATTCTCAACTGAAGATTCTATAAATATACTAAATAATATAAATTATAATTTTGAATTTATTGAAGGAATTCTAAATATAGAATCAATCAAAAATTATCGATTATTAAAAGATTNAAAACATAATTTATGCTTAGATATAAATTCAAAAAATTTATTAGACATAGATAAAATAATTAAAGAAAAATTATTAAGTTTTATTGCAATCAAGCCTAAGATATTAGGAGATGAGAGAAACACTCAAATGCTTGCAAAAGAATGTCAAAAAAATAATATTAAGTCATATATAAGTTCAACTTTCGAAACGCAAATAGGATTTAATAAATCTATTTTTCTAGCTAAATATTTGGATGATTTATATAACGAAGAAATAATACATGGTTTTGGAACTTATAATTTTTTAGAAAAATCTTTATTGGAAGGAATTTCATTGAACAAAGGTTATATAGAATCTGAATTTAGTGAAATTGATATAAAAAATTTAANTACATATCAAACTACAAAGTGGAAAAAAATAGTCAATTTAGAAATAATAGAAAAATTAAAAAATGCATAATAGCTGGATAGAAAACCCAAAAAATAATAAAAAATTCCTTATTACACAAAATAAAGATTATAGTTTTAAAGATTATAGTAATTTAATTCTTGAATATTATGATTTTGCAAGAGAAAACATAAAGCATAAAGAAAAGATTTGTTTTATTTCAAACAATGTAATTGAATATGCTGTTTTTTCTAATCTTATTCCAATGATAGGAGGAATATTTGTTCCTCTAAATCCNAAAAGTCCAAAGAATGAAATTGAATCAAAAATGAATTTAATTGGTTCAAAAAAAATAATTTATGACGATAGTATAGATCTAGAGAAAATCAAAGGTTTTATTTATCTAAAATCTCAAAAAAGAAAAAATTCTAACNATAACCTAAAAACTAATTGGCCTAATGAAAACGATCCTTTCTGTATATTGTTTACATCTGGTAGTTCNGGTCACCCTAAGGCTGTATCTATAACAAGAAAAAACATAGAATTCAGTTGTAAAGCTTCTCAAGAAAACTTAAACGTTACAGATAAAGATATTTGGTTGCTATGTATGCCTCCCTATCATGCTGGAGGTTTATCAATTATATATAGAAGCATCATTCTTTCTAAAATCTTTTATATTTTAGATACATTTGATGCTTATGAAGTAATGAATCTTATAAAAGAATCAAAAGTATCTATAGTTTCTCTAGTTCCAACGATGCTAAATAAAATTTTAGATATCATGGAAAAAAATAAAATATCCGCTCCTAAAGATTTTAATTTTGTTTTATGTGGAGGGGCTAAAATTCCTGAAAACTTAATTTCTAGAGCAAAAAAATNTAATATAAAAGTTTTACCAACATATGGAATGACTGAAGCTTCTTCTCAAATAGCGACTGCTAACCCTGAAGACTTAGATAGACCAAATAATTCAGTAGGTAAAATTTTAAGTGGCTTAGACATAAGATTTTCAAAAATAAAAGAAATTCAAATAAAGGGAGCAAATATTGCAAAATATTTAAATCAAAAACATAATAGCTGGTTAGAAACTGGAGATTATGGATATTTAGATAAGAACGGATATTTATTTGTTGAAGGAAGAATAGATGAGATGATAATTTCAGGGGGGGAAAATATTAATCCTCGAGAAATTGAAGAAGAAGTAAATAAGATTCCAGAAATTGCTGAGAGTTATGTTTTTGGATCAGATGATAGTTATTGGGGGCAAAAAGTAAATTTATATATTAGCTTAATTGACAATAATAAATCATTAGAGCTAGAGGAAATAAAAAAATCATTATCTCATATAGATTCATTTAAGATCCCAAAGGTATTACACATTTCTAAATCTGGAATCCCTAAATTAAGTAACGGAAAAATTGATAGAAAAAAGATTGAAGAATTAATTAATGAATAATTTCATCCGAAAATATCCAACTTTTGAAAGTTATCCCATAACTTGGACTATNGTTTTATTAAATATTCTATACTTCATTATTCAAACAATTACAGGAGGAAGTACGAATACTGCAAATTTAGTTAGACTAGGAGCTAAGTTTGATTATGGAATTGCTCAAGGAGAGTACTGGAGATTATTAACAGCTACATTTTTACACATAGGTTTTATACATTTGATATTAAATCTCGCTGGATTNTTTATTTTTGGGAGATTAGTTGAAAAAGAACTCTTAAGATTTAGATACATAATTGTCTACTTGTTTTGCGGAATTTCCTCTTCTATTTTTTCTTATTGGTCAGGATCTGCTTTTATAAGTATTTCTGAAGTACAAAATTGTAGTCAAGGACTCGGAGCGGTAGGAGCTGGAGCTAGTGGAGCNATTTTTGGCCTTTTGGGTTGTTATGCCGCATTCTTAATGATTAATAAAAATGCTTTAGGTCGAAATGCAAAAGAATCATTAACATCAATAGGAATCTTAGTCTTTATAAATGTTATTTACGGAGCAACGGCTACAAATATTGACCAAGTTGCACATGTATCAGGTCTAATCTGTGGATTTGCGATTGGATGGCTACTCAGTCCTGCAAAACAATTAATTGTTTTACCTGATTCTCTTAATGAATCTTCAATTTTAGTAAGCATAAATAGAAATAATATATCCAAATTATTTATTGTTAGCTTCGTGTTTTTAATTATAATAATCACAATGGCTTATTTACAAAGAACAGAATTTCTTAATGAGCTTTCAGACTTATGTAGATTGGATGTATGGTACAAGATCAAGTAGTTTTAGTAGATTCGATAGTAGACCTTATCGTAGGTTCGGGTAACAGCGTAACCAATTCTCGAAGAAGAATAATAGCAGAAATAGTTAGAAAAGACGGTTTATTTACTTCAGAAGAAATAACAAAAGATCTTCCAAATATTGGAAGAGCTACAGTATATAGAACAATAAAATTGTTATATGAACTAGGGAAGATTTGTAGAATTAACATAGTAGACGATCATAGTTACTACGCTCTTTCATCTTCAGATCATCATCATCACACTATTTGCAAAAAATGTAACAAAATCGAAGAAATAAATCTATCTGGTTTAGAAAAATCTATTCGAAAGTATGAGAAAGACCTTAGCGGAGAACTTGTATCACACAATTTAGAACTTTATATAATCTGTCAAGATTGTAGTTAAATAATATTTTTTCCATACTTATCTAAAATCAATTTAAATACGTACAAGAATAAAACAGAAAAAATCACAAAAAGTATCAGATTAAAATCTAAGACATTTACAGATAATCCTATTGAGGTTCCAGCAGCTGGGACATGTTCAGAATTAGTTATAGTCATTACAAGCAAGCAAATAAAAAAAGAAAGACCTGAAAAAATATGAAAGTTTTTATCTGAAATTGATATATATAAATCTTGGTTAAATAATAGAAATATATAGTGTAAAAGAATAAAAGTTATAATAGCTATCAAATTTCCTACAACTAAGCTTTTAAATCTGTTTTGTCTATTTTTAGGGTGTAAAAAAAGTAATGCTACGCTAGACCCTATAGCAGCATTGATTACATTATTAGAAAAAGTTTCTCCAACAAGGATAATTATGGTGATAAATATCCCTGCAAGGAAAGATTGTATAACATGATATTTGGTTATGAATCCTTTTTGCATCTTTATAATTCTAACAATTAAAAAAAAATTATGGTGGAGACGGGGAGGAGTTGAACCCCCCGTCCAAGAAATTTTCTTTCTAAGCTTCTACAGGCTTAGTCGATATTAATATTTTCGTCAA
>PASM01000004.1 GCA_002711965.1 Chloroflexota bacterium
AGTGATGGTTCCTATTTATTAGATGGAGGTCCATTTTTTGGTCCTGTTCCAAAAGTTTTATGGGAAAAACAAGCTAAGCCTGACAGAAAAAACAGAGTTAGACTAGGCCTTAACTCTCTACTAATAAAAAGTGGTGAAGAAAATATTTTAGTAAATACTGGAATAGGATCTAAAGAACCTGAAATTAATAGAGAAATTTATGGGCATGCATCATCAAGATTAATAAGAAATTTGAAAAATAATGGAGTGTCTGCAAAAGACATTAGCAAAGTTGTATTAACACAATTGCATTTTGATCATTCAGGTGGTTCAACTTCTCTTGATAGGGAAGGAAAATTGATCCCAACATTTCCTAAAGCTAAATATTTAGTACAAAAATCCGCTTGGGATGAAGCATTCGATCAAGATGAAAGATTATTGCCTGCTTATGGTCATCCTGTGGAACATTTAAATATTTTGCAAGATAGAGATATGGTTGAATTTTTAGATGGCAACACCGAAATAAGTCCAGGTGTTTTTTGTGAAATGATTGATGGATACTCTCAAGGTCATCAGATAATTAAAGTAAATGCTGGATCTGAAAGAATAGTTTATTTATCAGAACTTATTCCTGCTCCTTCTCATTTACCGCTTGCATATATAACTGCATATGACAGATACCCAGATCAAACATTGGAAATAAAAAGAAGAATAATTGCACAATGTGAACAAGAAGGTTGGCTTATGGTGTTTGCTCATGGCTATAAAGAGTACGCTGGGTATATAAAAAGAAATAATAATTCTTTGAATTTAGAACCTATAAGTATCTAAATCAAGATAATATACCAATAAGATTATTATCTTGATCAATAGAATTAATTAAAACTTGAGATATTTGTTCTGATGGGTCAATATCTGAGAGTAATTTAAAATAAGAATAGCTTTCTGTATATCCAGAAAAAGGAGAATTCTTTTCCCACAATACTTTTTGTTGAGTGTTTATCAAAGAATTTAGATGGCTATTCTTTAAAATTTTAGCAATTTCTCTAATGTCTTTTGATCTATTTGTAATAATTGAAGATTGAACTTTTTCTTTTAGATAGAATGCTGTAGTTCCAGGTCTGACTGAGTAAGGAAACACATGAATATCTGATAACTCTAAATCCTTAAGTAATTCTTTGGTATTGCAGTGGTCTAAATCAGTCTCTCCTGGAAATCCAACTATTAAATCTGTTGTTATTGATGAGTTTGGAATTTTATTTCTTATATAAGAAACAATTCTTGAAAATTGATTTGTCGTATATTTTCTTCTCATTTCTTTTAAAATTGAATCTGATCCACTTTGTAATGGAATATGAAAATGAGGACATAGTCTATTTTGGTAAAGTTTATCATTCCATAGACTCAAAAGATTGTCACTGAATTCATGAGGCTGAACAGATGACAATCTAAGCCTTTTTATTTTTGTATTTTTTAGAATATATAATAGAAGTTTTGTTAGGTTTATATCTTCTAAATCGTAACCATACGTTCCTAATTGAGTTCCAGTTAATACAACTTCTAAACAACCTCTTTCTTCAAGATAATTTATTCTATCTATAATTGCATCCGGTGTAATAGACTTTTCTCTTCCTCTAACTTTAGGAACAATACAATAGCTACAAATTTGATTACACCCTTTTTGTATTGCTACAGAGGCTCTAGTTCTGCCTAACAAAATATTATCAATTTTGTTATCTTCAGATTTTTTTTCAAACTTAAGATCAACATCCTTAGATAATAATTCTAAAAAGTTATCTTTTTCTTCATTATTAATAATAGTGTTTACTATTCCAAGTTCAGAGATTTCTTTTTTGTTTCTCTGTGCGTAACAACCTGTCGCTACAATATGAATACCAGGGTGTTTTTTTTTAATACTTCTTAATTTATTTCTTGCTTTTTTATCTGCAGATTTTGTAACTGTGCAAGTATTTAATACATAAATATCAGAATCTTTAATATTTGTAGAAATTTCCATACCAGAAGATAACAATTTATCAGAGATCTTCTGTGAATCGGCAATATTTAATTTACATCCATGAGTTTCTATATAGACATTCATAAGATNATTANTATCATTAGAGTATAGTAATCAAGTATATAACTCTTGATTCTCCAAAAACTATTTTAATGAATTATTATTTATCAAATTATAGGAAAAATACAAAATGAAAAAGAAAGTTGTCGTTACTGGAATAGGATTATTGACACCAATTGGTTTAGATAGAAATTCAAGTTGGAAATCAATTACCACAGGTAAAAGTGGTATAAGTAAAATATCATCTTTTGACACAGAAAACTTTCAAACAAAAATAGCAGCTGAAATAAGTGAATTTACTCCTGATGAAATTTTAGGAAGAAAATTTGCTAGCAGGCTTGATAGATTCGCTCANTTTGCATGTGTAACTGCTAAGGAAGCAATAAAAGACTCTGGAATACACATGGATTCTATAAATAGAGATAAATTTGCCGTTTTGATTGGTAGTGGAATTGGAGGNATAAAGACCCTCAGTGATCAATTTGGTGTACTAAATGATAAAGGCCCTTCAAGAATAAGTCCTTTCTTAGTTCCTATGATGCTTTCTGATATGGCATCTGGACAAGTTTCTATGATGCTAGGTACAAAAGGACCAAATTTTTCAACAGTGTCTGCATGTGCATCCGCTGCTGATTCAATAGGACAAGGACTTCATATGATTAGAAGAGGAGAGGCAGAGATAGTATTAGCNGGAGGAAGTGAAGCAGCTATTTGTCCAATTGGAATTGCTGGATTTAACTCCGCTAGAGCCTTGTCTACAAATAACGATAATCCTGAAAAGGCATCNAGGCCATTTGATGCAGAAAGAGATGGATTTGTTTTGGGAGAAGGATCAGGGNTGTTAGTTTTAGAAGAAGAAGAACATGCACTAAAAAGAGGAGCTACAATAATTTGTGAACTTTCTGGTTATGGAGCAACATCAGATGCACATCATGTAACACAGCCTCATCCTGAAGGAGAAGGAGCATCTAAAGCAATGAACATTGCTATAAATGATGCAGGAATTGAAAAAGAAAAAATAGCATATATAAATGCTCATGGGACTTCAACTCAACTAAATGATAAATTTGAAACAATTGCNATCAAAAGATCCTTTGAAGACCATGCAAAAAAATTAAAAATTTCTTCAACTAAATCTATGACCGGACATTTGTTAGGTGCTGCTGGAGGNATAGAAGCTGCTTTCACATGCCTAGCTATAAATGAAAAGGTAGTTCCGCCNACAATTAACTTATTAAACCCAGATCCTGAATGTGATTTAGACTATGTTCCAAACCATGCTTTAAAAGGAAATATTCCTGCAGCTATATCAAATTCTTTAGGATTTGGAGGACATAATAGTTCCCTACTTTTTCAAGACTATCCAAACCAATAATGATCTTAGAGACTGATAATTACAGAATTATAATTGATAAAAAAAATTCAAACCTATCGCAAATAAATAATTCTGATATTTTAGAAAATCTAATTAATAATAGGAATATTCCAAAAGAAAACATTAATCATTTTTTAAGTGATCCAAATCTTGATTCTATAGATCCTTATGAATTTAATGATATGAAAGATTCAGTAAAAACTATTGCCGATTTTATAAATAAAAAAAAGAAAATAGGAATTTATGGTGATTTCGATGCAGATGGTTTGACTGGTACAGCAATATTAATTGAAACAATAGAAAGCCTTGGAGCAATAGCAAAACCNTTTATTCCACACAGAGAAAATGAAGGACATGGAATATCTGAAGCAGGAATAAATAGCCTAATCGAGTTTGGATGTGAATTAATCATAACTGTAGATACAGGTACAAACTCTTATGAATTAATAGATAAGNCTATGGANGTAAATAAAGTTAAATTTATAATAACTGATCATCATATACCAGAAAAAGAAGATTATAATTATCCAATACTAAATCCAGTTTTAAACAAAAACATAACTGAATATTCAGGTGCAGGCGTTGCTTGGATATTATCAAAAGCACTTTTTGATTATTTTGAAATTCCAATGAAAGAAGGGATTACTTCTCTAGCAACAATAGGAACAGTAGCNGATGTAGCACCTTTGTTAAAAAATAATAGAACTATTGTAAAAAATGGTTTATTGGAAATAAGTAAAACTAACAACTTTGCCATCAAAGCATTAAACAATATTTCAGGAAAAAAATTTTTCTACGAAGCTCCTGAAGCAGACTATATTTCTTTTTCNATGGCACCTAGGATTAATACTCCTGGAAGAATTGAAGATCCATATACATCTTTAAGATTATTAACAGCAAAGAACGCTAANAATGCACATAACCTTTCTATAAAAATAGAACAAATGAACAATAAAAGAAAATCATTATCGTTAGAATTATGGGAANAAATTCAAGATCAGTTAATTATTCAAAAATCAAACCCTTTAATTTTTTTAGATTGTACAAATTATCCCTTGGGATTACTTGGACCACTAGCAGGCAGATTAGTAGAAAACTTATCTAAGCCTGTGTTTTGTTTTGCTGAAAAGGACAATTTATATAAATTCTCGTCTAGATCNAACGAATCATATAATCTATTTGATTCTCTTTCAAAATTAGATAAATATTTTGTGAATTTTGGAGGACATGCATTGGCTGCAGGGTTTTCAATTAATTCATCTGATTACAATTCTTTTTATGAAGAAATGATTAAATCTAGTAACTTAGAAATTCAAAAGTCTAAAAAAAATTATGAAGTAGATATGGAATTTGATATAGATAGCTTAAATTATAACTTATGGGATGATATAAAGATCCTTTCTCCATTTGGAGAAAAAAATCCTGATCCTGTATTTTATTCAAAAAAAGTTTCAACTGAAAAAATCAAAGCAATAGGNAGAGATAAAAATCACATTTCTGGAAAAATCCTAAATTCTAAAAATAGCTTTGACTTTATAGGATTTAACATACCTTATTTACAAAGCCTATCGATAGGTAAAGTAAATATAGTTTATAAACTTAGAACAGATTTTTGGAATGGTAAAAAACAAAAAAAGATTCACATTTTAGAAATTGATACTACTTAATTGGAAGGTCTTGTCTTTATAGAAAGAAAAGTAATTGAAACAATAAAGCAAATAATAGCTATAAAATGAGCTTCTTGTAATCCCCAAAAATATACTCTATCTAATCTAACCCACTGTATTAGGAATCTTCCTAAACTATACCAAGCTAGGTAAATGAAAAACAAGCTTCCATTTGGNTTGAATTTATTTCTAAACAACACCAAAATAATCAAACCAATAATATCCCATATAAATTCATATAGAGCGGCAGGATGAACAGCAGTTGTAANATCAGTTCCTNNAGGGAAATGACCATTACTCCAACTTTCACTATTTACGTATACANCNCATTCCTGGAGAATCAGGGTTAGTAAAATACCATCCAAAGAAAAAGTCAGTGGCTCTTGAACAATGCTCTCCATTTATAATATCTCCAATTCTTCCAATGGCTTGTGCAGCTAATAGAGCAGGTGCAGCAAAATCCATTAGTCTACCTATAAGATTATTGTCTAGTTCTAGGTATTTTGCATAAATTATTCCTGCCAAAGTACCNCCTAAAATACCTCCCCATAGTCCAATACCNCCTCTCCATATATATAGAAAATTCATTGGGTTATCTATGTAATAATCAAGATTATCTATAATATGAACCAGTCTAGCTCCAATAATTCCTCCAATGACTCCCCATGAAGCTACATTAAATATNATATCGTCATCTATTCCATCTTTCCTGGATTGCCTTATAACTATATAAATAGCTGCTATTACTCCAATAACTGAAAAAAAACCATGCCAAGACAATCCGATAAAGTCTGTCTCAAAAATCATTGGGTGAAAAGGTATTTTTATCATAATCTATAATATTAGTATAAGTAGGTNCTAACCATTAACATAATAAACAAAATTTAATCCTAAATAAAGAAAAAAAATATGAGTTTAGACAATCATTTAGAAAAATTTTACAATTATATTTCATCAGAAAAAGGATATAGNACNAATACATTAGAATCATATGCTAGTGATTTAAAGTTGTTATCTNATTTTTTAGAGAAAAATAAAAAGTATGATTGGGGAAAAATATCAATAAGAGATATTAATGAATATTTTGAAAGCATAGAAGATAAAACAAAATCTACTCAAAAAAGAAAATATGCTTCTATAAAATCATTTTTTAAGTTTTTAGAAATNGATAATCAAGTTGAAACAAATATATTAGATAAAATCAAAACCCCAAAAGTAGGCTCACCAATACCAAAACCTTTATCAATAAAAGAAATTGAAAAAATAATAGANTTTAAAGATCCTAATGCAGAAGAATATACAAACACATGTATTTTTATATTAATGTATGCAGCAGGGCTAAGAGTTTCAGAGGTTATTTCTATTAAAATTGGAGAAATTGATCTAGATAATCAAACTGTTAAAGTTACGGGAAAAGGAAACAAGCAAAGAATCTTGCCTATATATAAAAATGCATCTAAAAGATTAGATCATTACATAAAAAATATAAGGCCAAATTTTTCAAAAAATAAAAATTATTCTTCTCCTTTTTTTGTCAGACAAAAATCAAAAGANATTACAAGACAATATATTTGGAAAAAATTAAAACAAAGAGTTCTAAGCGTTGGTATTAATAAAAATGTAACNCCACATATGATAAGGCACAGCTTTGCAACTCATTTATTACAAGGAGGAGCAAGTATTAGGCATGTGCAAGAATTTTTGGGACATAGTTCAATAGAATCAACTCAGATATATACTAAAATACCCAATGAAAAATTAATAAAAGATTACAATGTTGCACACCCTAGAGGAAATAAATAGAATAANAGTANAAGGAGAAAATATTGCCAGTAGTAACAATAGAAGGATATTTAGGCTCAGGATACCAAACAATTGGAAGGTCTGTTGCAGAAAAATTAGGAATAGATTTTGTTGATAGAGTNATTCTATCTAAAATAGCTAAGGAAATGGATAAACACTTAGCTGAAATTGTTGACCTCCAAAAAAAACCTGAAGAAAAATCTTTNACGGAAAGAATAACTGATAATTTATTGAAAGCGCTTGAAAAATCAGCATTATCAGGNGGAGGTGCAGATCCTTTTTTTGGTCATGGTATTGAAAATCTTCTTTCTTCTCCTTATAAAGACTTCCCACATAAACAAGATCTTGAAGAAAATTTAGATTTTTCTAAAGCTATAAAAAAAGTTATTAATGAAATAGCTAAACAAGGAAGTGTTCTTATCCTTGGAAGAGGAGCTTCAGGCGTATTAAGAAACGATGAAAGNGCTCTTAANGTTGGAATATATTGTGATTTTGATGTAAGAATAAAGAAATATGCTAAAAGGGAAGGTATTTCAANTGATGAAGCCCGAAATAAAATATTAGAATATGATGAGGGAAAGAAAAATTATTATCTTAATATTTTTCAAAAACAACCCCTTGATCCATCTATATTTAATATTATATTTAATTCAGAATTACTTCCTGAAGATGAGATCATAGACGATATATGTGAAAATGCAAAAAAATATTTAAGCAAAAGAAATAAATAAAATGCCAAAAAAAAATAAAAAAAATAAAAAAAGAACAAAACCTAATGTTTTTATGCAAAGTACAACAAGCATAAAACCAAATGATGATAATCTAGACGAACCAAGCCCTAGTCCTGTAATCGAAAAACAAAATAAAAAAGTATCTGTAGAAGCTATTCCATCAAATTATTTTTCAGGAGAAATAAAAAAAATGGGCATAATTGCCACTTCAATGGTTGTGGTTCTAGCAGTTCTAACAATAGTACTTGGATAATATAAATTCATATAAAAATAGAATTTCTGAAGTCCCTAAAAAACCAGGGGTTTATTTTCATTCTGATGAAAATAAAAAAATCATTTATGTTGGAAAAGCAAATTCATTAAATGATCGTTTAAAATTTTATTTCTCAGATCCTAAAGACGTTACTCCAAAGGTCAGTGAATTAATAGCCAAAATAAAAGATTTTGATTATATCGTTACTGAATCTGAACAAGAAGCATTACTNTTAGAAAACCAACTTATAAAAAAATATCAACCAAAGTATAACGCAAGATTAAANGATGATAAAACTTATCCTTTTATAAAGATAACAAAATCAGAAAAATTCCCTCAAATTCTAATAACTAGAAATCCTAAATTGAATGATAAAAATAAATATTATGGACCATATACTTCTATATCTAGCGTAAGGCAAACNTTAGATTTATTATCAAAAATATTTCCTTATAGAACGTGCGATAAAAAAAATGACGGAAATGATATAAAACCATGCTTTGAATTAGAAATTGGTAGATGTTCAGATGCTTATCATAAAAATGATGAAGCTTTATATAAAGAAACAATTTCAAATTTAGAAAGTTTTTTATCAGGTAAAACACATTCGATTGTAAAAAAATTAAAAAAAGAGATGAAAAATGCATCCTCATGTCAGAATTATGAGAGAGCCGCAGTTTTTAGAGACAGAATAAGTTCAATTGAAAAAATGCTAGAAAAGCAAAAGGTTTCTGGTTTACAGAATGAATCTTTTGATATGATTTCATGTTTCAAAATAAATAATGAAGGAATGATAATAGTTTTCAATATTATAAATGGGAACCTTCTAGCTCATGAAAAATTTAGAATTGAAAATGTACAAGATACTGAAATAAATGAGCTACTTAGATTATTTATTTTTGATTATTATTCTAGAAATATGAATATTCCAAATAAAATACTTGTCTCACATATTCCAAATGAAAAAGAAATACTTGTAGACTTTCTAATAAAGAAAAAAGAAAGAAAAGTTTCTATAAATGTGCCTAAAAAAGGTTCCAAAAAAAGCATACTAGACATGGCAACAAATAATGCTAAAGAATCTATAAAACAATGGCAAATTAAATGGATAAACGACAAGAAAAAAACGAAATTAGCACTAAATGAATTACAGATAGAGCTTGGATTAGATAATATCCCAAAGAGAATCGAATGTTATGATATTTCTCATATTCAAGGATCTAATGTAGTTGCTTCTATGTCNGTATTTGAAAATGGCATNCCAAAAAAGTCAGATTATAGAAGATTTAAGATTTCTGANGATAAAAATGATGATTTTGAAGCTATGAGAGAAGTGATAAATAGAAGATTCAATAGGTTAATAGAAAAGAAAAATACTGTTTCAAAAAAATTAGATTCATTTAATAAACAACCTGACTTAGTCTTAATTGATGGTGGCAAAGGACAATTAAGTTCTGCTTTACAAAGTCTAAATAAACTTGGAATATCTAATCTTCCAATTGCTGGAATTGCAAAAAGAGAAGAAGAATTATTTTTACCATATACTGAAGAATCTATTATTTTAGACAAATCTTCTCAAGGTTTATATCTAATTCAAAGAATCAGAGATGAAGCNCATAGATTTGCTGTAACTTATCATAGAAATCTAAGGCAAAAAAAATCTAATAAATCAAGATTAGATCAAATAGAAGGAATAGGATCAATAAAAAGGAAAGCTTTGCTAAAAAAATTTAAAAGTGTTGAAAATATAAAAAAAGCAAAGATAGAAGAAATCTCACAAATAAAATATATAAATATAGAATTAGCGAAACAAATAAAAGAAGAATTAAATTCTGAATAAATCCAATCTAGATTCTAATAGCTTTATTGCGGCTAATATAGATTCTCTAGACTCCTCAACATCTAGGTCAATACCACTTAATTGAAGCTTTAAATCCTTTGATTGATTAAAATTTTCATTCTCAGGAGAAAAGTTATTAGAATGCAGTCTTATATCAAAAATAATATTTCTTATTTTTCTTAAGACTTTATTATCATGATTTTCAGAAACTAATCTAGAAATATCGTTCAAAGAAGGATTAAGATTTANATCTCTGGATAGCTTATTGAACACNTTAAAATTTCTTGAAGTTTGATATAAACGTTTGATTTTATCTTGATTATTCGTAGATAAAATAATTTGATTTGCCAATGAAGTAGGCTTGAAGGGGTTGCCATCAGTAATAAGTCCCCAGAGCCTTGAGGAAGATAGCCTTAGATTGAAAGCACCACCTGAAGCATTGAAACCGCGTAATTTAGCAAAATGATCCTTCGTTATACTTGAAAGATTAGAAAAAACTATTGTTTCTACAAATTCTAAACTTTCAGACAAAGAATATTCTGGCAATTTCATATTTTCTATAATCATAGGTCTCCTTTTATTATGCAGGAATTTTAGAAGCATTATGGAGGAAATTATACTTCAATGAAAAATAAACAGCACATAAAANTTTCAACAAGTTTAATAAAAAATTCTTTTATANGCCTATATGAAAAACAATAAATACCTAAGCACAAAAATGAATGGGGCGTATATNTNATATTTGTTTATTTAAATAGCNTGAATCATATCAGAAATACTTTTTTATACTGAAAATATTTTGAGTCATGTGTTTATTTATTTATTGAAACAAAAAATTATTTATTAAATGGGGAAATTTAATGAACAAGTGATTTAATGAATTTAGAAATTTTTGATTTGCATTATCCTAGCAATAAATAATAAATAATAATAAAAATTACTACAACTGCAACTAAAGAAAACATGAAAAGCAAAATAGAGGAATTTGAATAAGTAAGAATTTTTAATTGCAAATTATTAGTGAAAAACATATGAATTAATTAATCTTTTACACTATACTAGTCATTCATATGTCCTCAAATTTACAAGACAATAAGAATAAATCTGAACTAAAAATTTGGTCTGCATTCCTATACTTTGATTATAGAGTCCTTTGGCTATCAGGGGTTTCAGCAACAGTAACAATGAATCTAAGAATGATTATTACTGCTGTATGGCTTTACGAAAGAACTGGTTTAGGGTCAACATTAGCATATTTAGGTCTTATTGAATTAGCAGTAAGGATTCCTGCAAATCTGTATGGTGGAGTTTTTGCAGATAGATTAGACAGGAAAAAGCTAATTGCTATAACTCAATTTTCAAGCTTTGTTTTTATAGGCCTGATGACTATTTTAGAAAACTTTACTCTATTAGAAATTTGGCATGTATATCTAGTCACAGCAATATTATCTGCCACAAGTGTATTTGGAAACCCTTCAAGATCTGCTCTAACAGCTAGAGTAGTTCCTAGAAATGTCCTTGCCCATGCTGTTGCTATGAATACAATCACTTGGCAAGTAGGAACAATTATTACGCCATTTCTATTTTTTGTCACATCATTTGCATGGAAAGAACAAGCAACAGAATCGTTAGTTCTTTCTTTTTGGATAAATACACTTTTTGCATTCATCAGTGTTATATCCCCATTATTTATAAGAGAAAGTGGAAAGGCATTAGATGCAAAATCAAATACCAAGATACATAGAAATTTAATTGAAGGGTTTAAATATGTGATAGCTCATCCAATACTACCAGGCCTGTATATTCTTGATATAGGAGTTACTGTTGTTTCATACTATAGAGAATTGTTTCCTATTTTTGCAAAACAACTTTATTCAAGAGGCAGAGATGCAGTTGCAATACTTACAGCCTTTAATGCTGTTGGATCTATAGTCGGAAGTTTGCTAGTGATGAATTTACATAAAATTAGAAAAAAGGGAGTTATAGTATTATATGCAACATTATTTTACGGATTCCTTCTTATTCTTTTTGGATGGTCAACATCAATTTGGGTAGGAATATTTGCCCTGATAGCACTTGGAGCAGCTGATGCAGTTGGCATGACAATGAGACAAACAATTGTTCAATTAACTACCCCGGATAATATGAGAGGAAGGGCTAGTGCAGCACATTCCTTGGCCGCAATGAGTGCAAATGGAATAGGAAAATGGGAAGTAGGAATAATGTCAGATTATATAGGGGCAGGAAATACTATGATAGTAGGTGGAGCTGTTTCTATATTTGTTGTTTTAATAATCTGGTATGCACTCTCAGGAGTTAGAAAGTATGAATATTCAGAATAATTATTTTCTATTTTCCTCTTCTGCAACTAAAGCACCTTTTTGAACATTTATAGTTGAAAGATAAATTGTTCCTACCACTATAAGACCCCAGATTATAAGAACACCTAGTTTTTGGTTACTTGAATTAACTGCAATCACATAAATCAATGGCCCGATAACTGAAGAAGCTTTCATAGTAAATGCATAAAAACCAAAAAATTCTGCAGATTTTTTTACTGGAGTCATCATAGAAAAACAAGCTCTTGCTAATGCTTGACTTCCTCCTAATACTAAACCACTAAATAATCCTAAAAGCAGCCATTGAAACCCTATTTGAATATTTAAAGGTTGCCACAAACTATCCCTTAAGAATTTAGGCCATGCATCTATCCAGCTATCTGACAAACTTGATGAATGATTTTTACTTACGATTTTTGTTGAATCTAATTCACCACCTGTTATTACCAATGAAAAAGAACTCGTAGATTCATTTGAAACTATATCTATAAACTGTGACAATGTATTTTTATCAAGTTCAGAACCTACTGGCAAATGATGATTTTTTTCCCAATAAATAACGTCAATATTTTCTTCAGTAGAAGAAAATTCAGGAGCTGACATAAGATCATAATGCTTTGTATTTTGATTATAAGAAAATTGGTAATCATATTCAGAATTTTTGGTTAACTTTAGGGGAGCAAAGCCTAAAACAAAAATAATTATAATTATCCAACCGCTCAAAGCTATCACTAAAGCTTCTTTAGTTCCTAATTTATAAGCTAGCCAACCAAATAACGTTGACCCTGGAGCTGCTACAAATTGGACTATTAAAATTGTGATCATGTTGAATAAAAGGTCTACACCTAGAACATCTGCACCATAGGCTCCAGCAACAGATAGTACAGTTTGAACACCATCATTAAAAATATAAAATGCTATCAAAAAAGTAAAAAGATATTTATACTTTCTAATTTCTGAAAAAGTCTGTTTCAATCTAGAAAATGCAGTCATTATAATCTCTAGAACACTAGTTTTTGTCGACTCGTTTTCTATTTGAGGCTCTGGAACTGTTTTGAGAGTCCATATTGACCACCCAAACCACCAAACACCTACTGAGACTATACAAAATCTTGTGACTAAATCAACCGCTGAATCTTCTAAATAAATACTAGCACCTTGGATAAGAATTAGATGTAAAAGCAATAATAACCCACCTCCTACATAACCATACGCATATCCTTTTGTTGAAATCTCACTTGCGTATTTACTAGGAGCTAAACTTGGAAGTAGAGAATTATAAAAAACATTTGCTCCAGCAGCACCTATGTTTGCAATAAAATAGCAACCTATTAGCCATGCCCATGAGTTTGCAACATAAACTGAGAAAAAGCTTATTATAGTGAAAAGAGATCCAATAATCATATAATATTTCAAGAAAGTTTTTTTCAGAGGTTTTGTATCTGCAATTGCTCCCAAAACAGGACTCGTTAATGCCACAAATAAAGCTGACATGGAAACACCTAATGCCCATAAGGAAGAACCTGTAAATGTGATACCAAAAATTTCAGTTCGACTTCCAAAAGTTGCTTGAAATGCAACGACAAAATATATAGGAAATATTGCTGTTCCTGCAGAAGTGAAAAAAGCAGAATTTGCCCAATCATACATGCACCATCCAGTTATAGCTCTTTTTTTATCATCTGGCAAAGAGCTAATAGAATCTTTTTTTTGCTTACTAAATAAATTTTTTAACATACTTTTTAACTTCCATGAATACTATTATTTATTCTTTAAAATAAAACTTAAGGTTTCGCTATGTTTCTTGCAAATAACCAGGCAAAAATTGCCTCAAAGAACAGTGTTAATGACCACGCTGACCCACCAACAATTGCACCATAACTCTCAAAATTCTTAAATATCAATATACCAGTCCCCAATGTCATTATTAACACTAAAAATCTACAAATATTAATATAAATGATGGGATTTGTTGATTTAGAATTCATTATTATTCCTACATATAGCTGCTCCATAACTAAAAAAGGAGGCAAAAAAGACAATAATCTAAAAACTATTAATGTGCTGGAAAAAAGTTTGCCTTCTAGATTAAATAAATCAACAAATATAAATTCGTTTATAGGATTTACCCAGGCTATTACACTGCAAAATATTAGTGTAATAAAACCAACAAAATATGAAAATTCTCTGATTTTCATATAACTATAACCATTAGAAATCAGTGAAAGTATAGTTGATTGACATCCATTTATTGTGAATGATACTGCACCAAAAATACCAAAACCAACATTTACAGCTGATATAGAAATTTCTGGATTCTCTAATCTAGTTAAGCAAGCATTTACTGCAGGCAATGTAAATGAAGGTAAAAAGGCTGCAAAAAGCAATGGAATAAAAAATTTAAATAAATCACCTACAAAAAATATATTACGATCAAATCTATGATTTTCATCAAGTAATTCCTTTCTTACAAGGAAGAAGATCAACAAAGTCTCTAATAAAAGAGATATTGAAAATGATAACATTCCAATTTTATGTCCTTCGTAGCCCATAAAGAAAAATATTATAGCTAATGAACAAGCACAAAAGAAACCAAATATTGTTCCAAACCAAATCAATGAAGATCTATATGTAACGATAGATATNCCATAAAAGTGCATCTTAAATATTAGTAATACAGGAATATAAAAACCAAGTCGTAATCCTTCTTCGACACTATCTCTTAGATCTCCTTTAGTACCAAATATGTTTTCCAAAAAAAACATAGATATAGGAGTAAAAATTATTAGCATTGAAATAGTTAGACAAATGAAAGATAAAAGAAATACAAAAAAATGGATTTTTAATTTATTGAAATTTTTATAATAAACTATTGTAAGTTGCTGAATTCTCAAGTTAGGTAAAGCTATCAAAAACAATATTGAAAAAGCAATAGAAAAAGCACTAATTGATAATTCAGGTCTTTCTGTTCTACCCATTATGGCATTTAAAATTGGTGACAAAAATTGTGTAATAGATAAATTTATTGAAGTTGGAATTAATAATGCAAATCCAATCAAATAAAATTTATCAAGAAAAAATAAATTTTTCAGCAAAATTTAAACTTCCTTAATTTCAAATTTAATTTCATCAAGTTGTTCAATATTATTTTCTAACTTACCATCAAACTGATCTGAGTAAATTGATATTTTATCTCCTTGCTTAAATTTCCAATCTCTTGTTGAAAAAGAAAGTTGGCTAGTTCCAAAAAAATGAAGATGAAGATCCCCAGGCTTTCTATGCAAGTCATACTTAAAATGATGATATTCCATATTATTTAAACTGTGAGACATAAATTCTTCTCCAGACTTTAATTCTCCACTTCTATACAAATCAATTCCATCTCTACTGATATTACAATTTATTGAAATGTCAGAGAATTCTAAAGAAGTATTTAAAGACGGCCCTACTGAACAGTTTCTTAATTTTGAGTGAGCTAAGTATAAATAATTTATTTTTTCTGTTTCATGATCAGAGAATTCATTTCCAAGAGAAAACCCTATCCTTACAGGATTTCCATCATTATCAATAAAATAACATCCAACAACTTCTGGTTCTTCTCCTCCATCTAGAGAAAACTCAGGCATCAGCAAATTATCTTTATGACCTATTAAATTATTTCCATTACCTTTATAAAACCATTCTGGAGCAACGCCTACCTCACCATCTGAAGGCTTTCCTCCTTCTATGCCCATTTGAAACATTTTTGCAGAATCTGTTTCATCTTTCTTTGNATCATTCTCATTATGCATCATATCTCTAGATTTTACAGATCCAGTATGAGTCAATCCTGTACCAGATATAAATAATCTATAAGGATCGGGATGATCAATAGGAGGNAAAACTTTAACACTATATTTTTCTGGATTTTCAAGCATTTCTTCATAATTAAAATCAAATGCATCAGATCCAATTATTAATTCATTTAGAAATTTTTCAAGTTCTAATTTTTGATTTATGACTTTTTCAAATAACTTATATGATGTATCTATAGAATTATCATTTGATGTTAAATTTATTATTTTATTATCTTTTACAACTCCTAAAACTCTAGATGTATTATTTATTTTTAGTTGAACTAAATTCATTTGAACCTCACCATAATTATTAGAATTTGTATTTTTTTTCTTCAGAAGATTTTTTTTGATAATAATACAATATATAAAAAACAATGAAATTTATGTCCTAATGAGTAATAAATTAGAAATNTTAATAATAAATGGTCCCAATCTAAATATGCTTGGGAAAAGAGAAACTAACATCTACGGAACAAGGACTCTTGAACAAATAAATTCAGATATTGAAAAAAAAACATCTGAACAAAATATAAACCTAGATTTTTTTCAAAGTAATCACGAAGGGGAAATTCTAGATNATATGCATAAAAATAATAATAAGATAGANGGTTGCATTATAAATGCAGGAGCACTAACTCACTCATCTACTGCCCTTCATGATGCAATAAAGTCTGTTGATTACCCATGCGTAGAAGTACATATGTCAAATATATATTCAAGAAAAGAAGCATGGAGACAAAAATCTCTAATTGCTCCAGTAGTAATTGGTACAGTTCAAGGTTTTGGTGAAAACAGCTATGAAGCAGCAATTAAATTACTTATTTCAAGTATTAGAGATTAAAAGTTTTTACCCCAAATATCATAATTAAAATTTTGNTCTAAAGAATTTCTTTCTCGTTTCTTGTTGTGTTTTTCAAGTAATTCCCCTTTGAGATCTGAAATATTGCCAGGCTTACCTACTATAAGAAGGAAAGCTACTTTGCTGTTCTCTGGAATATCTGAAACTTTTTTTACTTTATCTTCATCCCATCCGCCTATNGGATGTGTATCTAAACCAAGTTCAGTAGCCCTGAGCATAGCATTTTGTCCTGAGAAACCAATATCTAGAAAGGTTTTGGGAGAAAAATCTTTTTCATTCGTAGTACAAAAAATCAAAACCAATCCAGAATTATTTGCCATGACTTGATTTCCAGAAGACATAGATTCAACTATTTGTTTAAATTTTTTTGAATCTCTTTTTATAGCAATTATTTTCCATGGTTGTCTATTTCTAGAAGAGGGAGCCCAAATTGAAGCTTGTATAATTGATTCCACTTCTTGTGAAGTTAATTCTTCCTGCGTGAAATTCACAGAACTTCTTCTNTTAAAAATTGGTGATTCTGACAATATTATTTCTCCTATACTTTCATTTTATTTTATTGTAACCTTTTCTTTTAATCCTAGTAATTATTTTGAGGTAAAAAATGATTTATGAATTTAGAACTTACCAAATTAAAGCAGGTTCATTGCCTGATGTTTTAGAAAAATTTCAAAATAAAATAGATGGAAGAAATAAAATTTCTAAAATTGGTGCCTTTTGGTACACAGAAATTGGNCCATTAAACCAGATTATTCATGTATGGCCATACGAAAATCTAGAACATAGAAATAAATCAAGGAAAGAAGCTGTTGAAAAAAAACTTTGGCCACCAGATACAGCTGATCACATGGTAAAAATGAATTCTGAAATATGGAACCCTGCGCCTTTTAGCCCTAAATTTAGTGAAAGAAACATAGGACCTTTTTTTGAGATGAGAATTTATACTTTTGAGCCAGATCAAATAGACAAAATGTTACCTGCTTGGGAAGAAAAAATTGAAGCTCGAAGTAGTTTAGCACCACTAGTAGGAGCATTTACATCTGAAATTGGTGAAGTAAATAAATTTATGCATATTTGGGGATATGAAAGTCTTCAACACCGAACTGAAGCGAGAGAAAAATTTAGTTCCATTGGATGGCCGCCAAAATCTAATGCTAGACCTCCCATATACATGGAGAATAAAATAGTAATGCCGTCTAAATTTTCTCCAATAAAATAAACTAGAACTTAAAGTTATTTTGCCTCAAACATTCGTATGCAATTATAGAAACTGAATTACAAATATTTATTGATCTAACATTTGGATACATAGGTATATATATTTTATTTTCATCTGGGAATTTATCTAAAACTTCTTTATCTATTCCTTTACTTTCAGACCCAAATATAAAAATATCGCTCATTCCAAATTTACATTCAGTATAATTTGTATTTGCTTGACTATCTGTAAGATAAATATTAGTTTTATTTTTTAATAAAAATTCATCAAGATTTTCATGTATAAATACTTGAGATAGATCAAAATAATCTAAGGAAGCTCTTCTTAGGTTTTTATCATCAATATTAAAGCCCAGTGGTTGTATTAGATGTAATTCGGCATTAATGTTTACACTTAACCTAATTATATTTCCAGTATTATGTGGAATTTCTGGCTTAAGTAATACTATTTTAATTTGTAAACTCCCTTTAGATTTTGTAGTTTCTGTTTCAAGTCATCTAAATTATCTATTGGTAAATCACAAACATAATCTTTGCATATATAAATTTTAGTTTGATTATCCTTTAATCTATCCTGCATTATAGGTAAGAAAAAGTCATTATNTTCAGGATCAATGGAAACAATTATTGTATTTGGAAGATAAATAGAAAGTAAGTATCTTATAGATTCAATATGTAACTTATCTTCTNGANNACCTGATATAAAAATTTCAGAACTTTCNTCTTCCATTAGATAATAGAGCTTGAACCAAGATGGNAGATCTATNGGACTTTTATCTAATANNCCAGATACTGTCTTTAAAGATTTNCCTACAATATCTAAGTATTTTGAGTCATTTGAATATCTATAAAGCCTATATGCATTTTGAGCTGCAATTGCCGCAGGATTTGGAATCATAGGATCAAAAAATCCTTTAGGNCTNATAATTAGATCATTTGANTCAAAAGTNTCATAAAAAAGGTTATCTTTAGAGCTCCAAAATCTATTTATAGTGCCTTCGCACATTNTTTTAGCAATATCATACCANNTTGATGATTGAGATGAGTTATAAAGATCNAAAAGTGCATTTGTAAANTATGAATAATCTTCTAAAAANNCAATTTTATTATTTTTTGTATGGAACAAAATTTCATCTTCAATAAAATTTTCTAATATTGATTCTGCTGTATAAATTGCCTGAGTTAAGTAATTTTTATCAGATGTAATATTGTATGTATTACATAAAGAAGAAATAATCAGAGAATTCCAAGATGATATAAATTTATAGTCAGTGTTTGGTTTTACTTTTTTATTTCTAATATTAAGAAGAGTTTTTCTTGAATCTTCAATAATTTTTTCTACTCTCGATTTAGATATTTTTTTTTGATTAGAAATTTCATTTATAGAATTATTAACAAATAGAATATTTTTTTTATCTAAATCTCCTTCTTTAGTCAAACCCCAGTAATCTTTAACAACTTCAAATTTTTTTTCTGAAAGATTTTCTTTTACTTCTTCATAATCCCATGTATAGTACTCTCCTTCTTTNCCTTCTGAATCTGCGTCTTGTGTAGAAAAAAACAGATTTTCTTTTGATCTCATTTCTTCCATAAGAAAACTTGTAGTCATTAAAATTGTATTTTTTATATTTTGATTTTCAGTTATTTTGTAAGAAATGCATAAAAGATTTAATATAAGAGCGTTATCATAAAGCATTTTTTCAAAATGAGGAATTTTCCATTCTCTGTCTGTCGAATATCTTGAAAATCCTCCTGATAGTTGATCATAAATACCCCCATTAATCATAGATCCTAATGATAGTTGGACCATGTCATATANTTCATTAGAATTATTTTTCTTTCCAAGTAAAAACAGATTTTCTAATTTACTTGTCTCAGGAAATTTAGGGAAATCTCCAAACCCTCCTTTTTCAAAATCAAAGGAATCTTTGATTTGTGAAGTCANTTTAGAATACAGATTATTTATAATCTTATTNTTTTTATTGACAGAATTTTCAAATAAATTTTTCAATCCATCAAAAACAACTTTTGAATGATCATCTACACTTTTTCTATCNTTCTGAAAAATCTCTATTATTTTTGCTAATACTGACTTAAATGCAGGAATATTATGTTTATCAAACTTAGGGAAGTATGTTCCTGCATAAAATGGCACTCCNTCAGCATTCATGAAAATAGAAGCAGGCCACCCTCCGCTTCCACTAATCATTTGAATAGAAGCCATGTATATGGAATCAATATCTGGCCTCTCTTCTCTATCAACTTTTATAGATATAAAATTTTTGTTGAGAATTTTTGCAGTTTCAATATCTTCAAAGGATTCCTTTTCCATAACATGACACCAATGACAACTTGAATACCCTATTGATAAAAAAATTGGTTTATCTTCTTTTTTAGCTTTAGTAAAGGCTTCAGTGCCCCAAGGATACCAATCAACTGGATTGGAAGAATGTTGCAATAAATACTCTGATTTTTCTTGAGATAGCTTATTCAATTCTAATTTTCCTAAATATCTATCTCAATACTTACAGGACAATGATCTGAACCTAAAATATCTGGATGAATCTTTGCATTAGATAAGTTTGATTTTAGTATTTCAGAAGTACAAAAATAATCTATACGCCAACCAACATTCCTAGATCTTGCTCCTCCCATATAACTCCACCAAGTATAGTTATCTCCTTCTTGATTAAAATGCCTAAAAGTATCTGTAAACCCATGACTTACTATATTATCGAATCCTTTTCTTTCTTCTATAGTAAATCCTGCATTTCTTACATTAGGTTTTGGATTTCTCAAATCAATCTCTTTATGAGCTACATTTAAGTCTCCACAGAAAATAACNGGTTTAATTTTTTCTAGTTCGATTACATAACTCAAAAAATCAACATCCCATTCATTTTCTCTATAAGGTAATCTTGAAAGATCTCTTTTTGAATTAGGAGTATAAACATTAACAAGAAAAAAATTATCATATTCTAGTGTAATCACTCTGCCTTCTTTNTCATGTTTATCTATACCTAATCCATAAACAGAGTTAATAGGTTCATTTTTAGTNATAACTAAAGTGCCTGAATAGCCTTTTTTCTCTGCACTATTCCAAAATTGAGAATAACCTGGTGTAACTAGTTCAACTTGAGAACTTGAAGCTTTTGTCTCTTGTACGCAAAAAATATCTGCGTCAACATCATTAAAAAAAGATTCAAAGCCTTTTGTTATACAAGCACGTATTCCATTAACGTTCCAAGAAATCAATCTCATAATATCCTCGTCATATAAAAATTTGAATAAAACAGTACATTTCTTATGATAAATGATTCTATATGACTCTAACAGTACCTAATATCAGATAACTTTCTGATTAATCACTGTCCATTACAATCAAAACACAAATAAATGCCTTACTTTAATCATTTTTCTGACAAAACTCGTATGAAAAAATATATATATTTGACAAAATAATTTGCTAGTATTTATATTGAAATAACAAAATAAAGACAATTTTACATTTACTTATGAGCAATAAAAAAACATTATTTTCATTCAAGAAGGGCGTTATCAATTTCGGAAGTACTCACGAAAAGAAAGAGTACATTCAAAGTCTCGGAATTCTTGTAGCAGCATCATTTGGAGAAGTGTCAAATTACAGGCAAGTAATAGAGGCCGTTGAATCTAAAATTGATGGTAAGGCGTCAAGAAGAAACATAAGAGGGGCTATAAGGGACCTTGCAACTATATATCCAGTTGAATTTTTAGGAGAAAAACAAATTGAGAAAATTAAGATAAATAAAAATGGTCTAAAAAAAATAATTATCGGAGAGTGTCAATCTCAAATTCTAAAGTACATATATGAAGAATCATCTGAGATAAAGACTTACTTTATAAAAGAATTTAACCTTAATGAAAGGCAATTTTATAGATATATAAATGGAGAAAAAGAAATTACCGATAAACAGAGTCTATTAAAAATCGCAGGATTTATTTCTATTTTTCTTTCCTCTGATCAAAAATTCAAGTACTACCCAACCTTTAGTCAAAAGTTGTTAGATAAGCAGATTGGATATTTATTTACTAAAACCACTCCCCTTTTTTCAGTAAACCCAACTTTAGAAGAAATTTTTGGAATTAGCTTTATAATGAATAAGCCATTACTAATATATTACTTTTCTAAGTTATGCAAAGAACTAAATTTTAGCGGAGAAGAATCTTTCAAGGTAATTAAAAACTTATTGGCTTCAGAAGCAAAAGAATATAATTTAAATCTTGGGAAATACCTAGATTTTTTTCATACAATGGACAATGACGGAGAATTCATTGACCCAGAAACAATAAACAGATCATCAAATATGCCAATAAAAAAAAGAATAAACCTCGTTCCAAAAATTGAAAAAGATATTAGATCTTCTCTTCCTGAACTATTTATAGATTTTTGGAAAAACTCAAAAGACAGTCTTGGCAAACTTAGAATAGAAGTTGGAAGACAAATTAAGAGCAGAAAAAGTATAAAAAGAGANCTTTTAAATGATAAACTTGCTAGCTATTTTAGATAGATTTTAGTTATTATAATCATAGTTAATAATTTTAGGAGAAAACAATTAATAATAATCAACAAAGACTAAAATCAACCCAAGCATTATATTTTGATAAAGCTTTCATAATAAAACTATTCATATCTATTTCTTTGATTATTTTTACCGGGGTATTTGCTCAATTTAGATTCTTTTTACCTGACAACCCCGTACCAATAACTTTTCAAACATTAGGAATTCTAATGATGGGTGGTTTATTAGGACCTAAATGGGGATTTGGAACATCTTTTTCTTATGTACTATTAGGTTTAGTTGGGATACCTCTTTTTCAGGGAGGAAATGGAGGATTTACATACACTACAGGAGTTACTGGAGGGTACATTATTGGATTTGTTTTTGCTTCAACTGTAGTTGGTTATTTAATAAAAAAAGGTTTATCAGATACTAAAAGTATTTGGGCTTACATTATTGGTACATTATTAGTTTATATCCCTGCATTGATTTGGCTTTCANTATTTAATTTCAGNTGGCCAGAAGAAGGTAAATTATTGTCTCANGCAGTTTATCCTTTTTTAATTGGAGACATAATTAAAGCAATAGTAGCTTCTTTACTAACTATTGGATTACTTAAATCTAAACTAAAAAAATATATTGGATAAATTTGGCTAGAGAAATTAGACTTCCTAAAGGATGGTTAAGACAANTAGAAACTGAGTTCTCTAAACCTTATATGATCGAAATAAGAAAATTTCTTACCCATGAATATAATAAAAATAAAATAATTTACCCAAATAAATCATTAATATTCAATGCNTTTAATCTTTGTGATTTTGAAAAGGTAAAAGTAGTAATTCTTGGTCAAGACCCTTACCATGGTCCAGATCAAGCACACGGCCTAAGCTTCTCTGTAAAAAAAGAAACCGCGTTACCTCCCTCTTTAGTCAATATTTTCCAAGAATTAGAACAAGACTATGGCAAAACATTTGATAAAAGCAATGGAGACTTAAAAAAATGGGCTGATCAGGGAGTTTTTTTATTAAATACAACTTTAACAGTTGAGAAAAACAAACCATTGTCTCATTCAAAGATAGGTTGGGAAATATTCACAGATGAAGTAATAAAAACTCTCAACAGATCTAAGAATAATCTTGTTTTTATACTATGGGGAAAATTTGCTCAATCAAAAACTAAATTCATAGATACTTCAAAGCACTATGTTATAAGTTCTCCACACCCATCGCCACTATCATCTTACAGAGGTTTTTTTGGAAGCAAACCTTTTTCAAAAGCAAATAACTATTTAGCTTCGAAAAATATAGAAAAGATAAAATGGATTTAATAGTATAAAGGTTTAGGAGAGAACCGATCTTGAGGGACTTAATATCGGTTCTCTTTATTTCATTCTCTATAATATTATTCTTCTAATCTATATTGTTTAAATTTTGTCTTATTAAAATAACAAACTAGTTTCAAATTAAGACACCAAATTAGCTAGGTGCTCTGTTTATTTCTTATAATCATTTAGAGAGAGCTGATAATACATTGTCTCTTTTGTTAGTAATTGTCAGCTCTCTTTGAAAAACAGTATCTTTTATATCTGTATTTTTTATAAAAAAAATGTTCTAATTTAATGGTGAAATCAATAAAAGAAGGAAAAAATATTGGATATTTATGTAGGTAACCTCCCATGGGCGGTAGANGATAAGGACTTAGAAGAGCTATTTTCAGAATATGGTGACGTCGAAAGTGCTAAAGTTATTAAGTACAAAGATTCTAACAGATCAAAAGGATTTGGATTTGTAGAAATGGATGACGAGTCAGCATCAAAAGCTATAGAAGCNCTTGAAGGTCATGAGTTAGATGGGAGACCATTGAAAGTCAACCAATCAAGAGGAAAAGAAGACTAAATCTTAAATTTCTAAAACATTCTTTTAATGAACCACCCTAATTTTAAACAAAAAATTATCTCGAGGGTGGAAGACTTTTTCAAACACCTAAATAATAATAGCGGGAACTGGGATTTTAATTTTCTGGATAACTGCTTGAAAGATTTAGAGATAGATTTTGAAATATTAACTAACTATATTCAGGATGAGAGACTAAATATACATCTTGAAGGAATGATTGTTACAAATCAGACAAATAGAAGATTAGTTAATGCAGAAAAGCTTTTTAAGTTTACTCAAAGAGAATTTCAGGAAATAAGAAAATCATTGTTAAAAANTGATGATTTGAAAAAGGAAAACAAAAAAGAAATTATTTCAAAGTTTAATGAATATATTTCTCCGAAAATAATTTGGTTATTTGAGGATGAAAAATCAATAGAATATACTGCTTTGAAGCATCTATATGAGACCGGTGAAATAAAATGACACAAAAATTTATTTTTTTAAAATAATTTGAAATAATATAGATCCCTATAAAAAGAATCCTTATGAAACAGAAAAGAAAATCATTAGAAATAAAAGATTTCAATGTCGTCTATAAAAACCAATTTGGTGAAGAAGTAGATAAAGATACTTGGTTAAAAATCTCTGATGAAAAATCTTACATAATAAAAGATATTTCTAATCAAAGAAAAAATGGTTGAATCCAAGCATTGGTTCCTTCAGACGAGCGCACTACNACTCTACAATAGTTCTTCATGCCTTTAGTATCTAATTCCAATTCATCACCCTCTTTTTCAAAAAAAACCACACCTGAATCATGAATTACTTTTATAGTATATTTTTGCTTTTCTTTAGGAGGTCTTTCTTTAATTTTTAAATAAATTTTNGATTTAGATATTTCTAATTCCTTAAGTTCTACTCCTGTTGATGAATAAAATTCTCCTTTTTTCATTGATTGAATAATTTCTTCTACTTTAAGTGAACTAGACTTAACGAATATCCAGCCTCTGCCAGGATTTGATCTTATAGAAGAAAACTCTTCAGTAAAATGATGAGCGTCATCACTTGCTACTCCATAAATCAATTTCCCTGATGATAAAATTTCATCCCAAATTTCCTCTGTAGACATTGAATGAAGAGAGCCTTCATTATTAGAGTGCATATGACCATTGAAAACTTCAAAAGCCCAAGCATCTTTAGAATNNTTTATATCATCTGCAGAAACCCACCACTGATAATTTGGATGATTAATACTAGCTAATCCACCTTGTGAATTAACTTTATCAACCACATCATTTATTCCATCTATATTACTTTCATAAGAACCTGGAGTAATAAGNCTTTTTATACCTATACCGTTTATATGGAGTGCTGCTGGATGACCATTTATTTCTCTTATTGTTATTTCTTCACCTGGAACTAGCAAAGGCCATTTATTTTTTTTAGATACAGCTTCATTTAAAATTGTAAGATGATTATGATCAGATAATACTAAAAAATCGTATTCATTATTTTTATACCAACTTGCTACATGATCTGGAGATGAATCTCCATCACTATTAGTTGTATGTGTATGGATATTTCCTTTGTACCAATTCATATCTATATAAATCCTTTTTTAGCTAATGTATGTTGTTATTAGTATTTAAATTTATACTAACAAATAGAAAATAATGAAGTCATATAAAAAAGTTTTCTCTATATTCTTTAAATATCCAATTTTTTCTGCAGGATTTTTAGTAATTATTTCATTGTTAGGATTATTTGCCCCACTTATTGCACCCTATGACCCTTATGTTGCGGATACAAGAGCAAGACTACAAACACCTGGTGTAGTTAGTGGAAAATATAACCTACAAAATTATGATCTTATTAAATCAGATGACCAAGTAAGTCAAAANCCTAGATGGCAGCAATTACTTGAGACTGAGGATCCTAATATAGAAAAACAAATCTTATCCAAAGGAAGTATATCTACAATTGAATTTAAGCTTGGCCCTAATTCAAACTTTGTAGATGTAAACAGAAACGGAAATTATTTAGATGAAATTACATTTGATGAATTTTCTAATTGCCTTGGATTATCACAAAACGAATGCCCTCGACCAAATATTGAATATATAAAAATATACAAAAATGAAAATAGTGGTTATATAGANTTTATTGCTAAAGAAGACATTATAGACCATTATAACGATATAATTTCATTGGACTTGAGAGTCATTAGAGAGGATTCAAAAAAATGGCAATGGTGGCCAAGTGGATTATACATTCTTGGTACCGACACAATAGGAAGAGATTATTTTTCAAGACTAATTTATGGAGCAAGATGGAATCTTACTCTTATGATCTTGACAGGAATAGCGGGAAGCTTAATAGGTTCAGGGCTAGGCATTATTGCTGGATGGTATGCTTTTAAGCCAAAATACAGATGGGTGATTGATGAGATAATTCAAAGAGTTGTAGATATCACCAGTGTAATTCCAATTCTTCTTATCGCAATTATGACTACTTTAATTTTAGGAAATAAAATTTGGATTTTCGCTTTGATTTTGATTTTATTTACATGGCAAAATTTTGTAAGAATAATTAGAGCTAAAACATTAAGTTTAAGAAACTTTGATTATATTAATTCTTCTATAGTTTCTGGAGCCAGCTCATTTAGAATTTTCACAAAACATATTATGCCAGCTCATATTAACGATATTCTAGTAATCGCTACATTTAATTGTTCATTAATTATTTCATTAGAGGCTGTTTTATGTTTTTTTGAAATTGCCATACCAAGACACTGGACTGCTTGGGGTAACATAATAAAGTTATCTGTGGAATACTGGGATTGGGGTTGGTGGGATGGAAATTATCCATATAGATATCAAACTTACATACCAGTAACACTTGTGATTTTAGTAGTATTTTCTCTAAATTTTCTAGGAGATTGGTTTAGAGACAAACTAGATCCTAAGTTAAGACAATTAGAATAAAATAAAGATGTTTTATGATATTATTCTAAAAAACAATATTTGAAAGCAATTATGGAAAATTATGAAAAAGAAGCGATTGATGCTGCTCTTCATTGGAATGAAGAAGGTTTTAACAAGCGAGATAAGAAAATCACTTTAGAAGGTTTGCACTTCCCTCATATTAGATTATGGGAAAACAAATTTTCTATATTTGAAAATGAAAATGAATTCTTAAATGGCTACGACATTCAGACAGAAGGATTAAAAGAAGAAGGATGGGATCACACAGTTACTTTAGATATAAAAGCTGTTCAATCTGAAAAAGAAAAAGTACATCTTTTAATACATCAATCTAGAAGAGATAAAAATGGAAAAGAGTATCATAATTTTCAAACACTTTGGATAATGACTAAAATTAAAGGGAGATGGGGAATTCAATTTAGATCATCTTTTCTTGAAGGGGCATCTCAAACTAACTATAAATAATAATTTAGTACCACAAAAAATCAGTAAATCCTGTTTCAAAAATCAGATCCGAACCTAGCATAATACCTAGAATTATACTTAATATACCCGCTAGTGAAATCAAAGAATTTTCAAATACTCTTGATTCCGATTTGATTCTAAATGGAGCTGAAAAAAGCAAAGTCATAAAAGACATAGAAATTATGGTACCTATACAAAAGAAAAATAAGTACAAAATCCCTGAAGTAAAAGTTGGGCTCGTAGGAAGAATAGCGAGTAACACTGCTGCACTACCAGCTAATCCATGAATAAATCCAATCAAATATGATTTTTGTCTAAAAAATGGTACAAAGTCAGAAAAAATATTATGACCATGATCTTTTTTATGGTCATTTATTTTTTCATGTGCATGATTATTATGTAAGTGAGTATGGCTTATACCATCATGATCATGTAGATGAATATGCAAATTTCCTTTGTAAAGTTTCCAGAAAACTTGAATCCCCAAAAATATCAACATCACAGAAACTAAAATTTCAAAATAAGTAGAAATAGGCTCATATACATCAAAAAAAATATCTTTAAATAATAAAACTGAAATTCCAATTAATATAAGTGGTGTTGAATGGCCTAAGCCCCAAGAGATTCCAATCCATAAATTTTTAAAATATTTATTATAATCTCTAGACAAAGTAGATATAGCTACAATATGATCCCCATCAATAGAGTGCCTGAGACCCAATAAAAACCCAACTAAAATAGCTGAGAAAATTCCAGAGATTTCTAAAACTTCATGTTCCATAGATTATAGAAAAGTTTAACATTGATATCATAATAACAAATCAAATAAAATTATTTATTTAAAATGATCAGATATAAAATAATTTTATTCTTTTTAATAATGATTGGTATATCTTATTTATTAGAAAGAATTACTAGAGATAAGTTTGAAAATAGGCCAAGATTAAAATTTATTATTTTTTCTTCTTTGGTAGCAACTATTGCATTTATAATTGGATTTATTCTTTTCTACTTAGTATCTTAGTTGATGGAATAAAGAATAATTTAAAGAGGATTTTATTAAAATGAAAATAACAGATATAAAAATTTTCAAGATGTCGGCACCTGCCTGGCATAAAGCTGATACTAATAACTGGCTTTTTGTTAAAATCTATACTGATTCTGGAATTCATGGTGTAGGAGAAGGAAGCTTACAGTATAAAGATGCAGCACTAGAAGCTGAAATACTGGATTTTGGAAAATTCTTGATAGATAAAGATCCTTTTCAGATTGAGTATATTTGGAATTCATTATACCGAAGAGTAACATGGACAGGTGGAGCTGTTACTATGAGTGCTATAAGTGCTATTGATATTGCACTATGGGATATAAAAGGGAAAGCTCTTGATGTTCCTGTATATGAGTTGTTAGGAGGAAAAGTAAGAGAAAATATTCCTGTTTACGCTAATGGATGGTTTGAAGGATTAAGTACTCCAGAAGAACACTCTAAAGCATCTAAAGGAATTGTAGATTCTGGATATAAATGCCTAAAGTTTTATCCTTTTATAGGGAAATATAGTATAGAAAATGAAAATCTAAATAAAGGTGTCGAGTTAGTTAAAGCAGTTAGAGATGCTGTCGGAGAAAATATACAAATAGGAATAGACATAAGAGCAAGATTAGATTATGGAAGTGCACTTAAAGTTTTAAATAAACTTAAGCCTTATGACATCTCTTGGGTAGAAGAACCAGTTCAATTTGATAATGTAGATGTATTAGGGAAACTAGCCCAAAAAACAGAAATCCCTATATCTACTGGAGAACAACTTTATAACAAATGGGAATATCAAAAACTTTTTGAACAAAAATCTATTTCAATAATTCAACCAGATATTTGCCATGCAGGAGGATTATCAGAATTAAAGAAGATTTCTTCAGCTGCAGAAACATATTATGTAAGTGTAGCACCGCATAATTCAAATGGACCTATTTCAACAATTGCAAGTCTTCATTTAGACATGAGTATTCCAAACTGCTATAAACAAGAAATATTCGTAAGCTATCTAGAGGGTTATAAAAAAATACTAACAAATAACTTGATCATTGAGGATGGTTTTTCTGCTCCTCCAGTTGGACCTGGTTTAGGTACTGATATAAATGAGAAAGCTCTAGAAGAATTTCCTGTATCTGATTATATTCCTGTAGAATCAGAACCTTATAAAGATTTCTTTTAAAGTAACTAAAGATGTCACTAGATTTGCCTTTTATTTACTTTATTTAATCAAAGTTCTTACTACAAGAATCCCTCAAATACCTAATCTTCTTCTTTCCATCGACGGAAGCGATCTTTAGTCTCTTCAGAGATAGGATAATAAGTTCCAGGAGGAACTCGCTCTGAATCAATTAGATTAATTACAAATTCTTCAGCCTCTTCCTGTTCCTCAATCCAATCAATAACTTCCTCTGCTCGATCCGATGGCACTACAACAACCCCATCATCATCTCCTATTATTACATCACCAGGCATTACCAGAACACCGCCTACATTTATATACTTTCCTTCTTCAAAGGACTCCAAAAATGGCAAGTTCCCAGCAGGTGATCGATTTTTGGCAAAAACCGCCAGTTCATAATCACTAGATATCATATCTAAATCACGAATCGCTCCGTCAGTAATCAACCCTTGAGCATTGTTATGCCAGAGTTGTCGGGTTTTCATATTACCCATAGTGCAAGAGTAGTCATCAAAAGTGTGTGCCTCCACAACTAGTACATCGTTAGGTCCACATTTAGCCATAGCTCTATATTCTGGAGAATCTGCCCCTCTTCGCGTCTCTTTAAGCAGATCAGGACGAGCCGGCAGAAAACGAAGGGTTTGAGCTCTTCCAACTAATTTTTTACCTGGTGTAAAAGCTTTTATACCTCGCATAAGACACAATTGGTAGTTTGCAGATGCAAACCACTCTTGATCAATTGTTGCAGATAGTCGCCAAACTGCACTATAAACTGTCGCAGATGTGACCTTACGGAAACGATCAAGAATTTTATCAGATACTTCCTTTTGCATATATTCCCTTTCATTAATATATTTAATGAAGAGTATAATTCATTGATTTATTGTATTCAATGCACAATTAAAAGGGTAAGAAATACATGGATTACTCTATTTCATAATCATTTCATCAGGCCAATCAACTGTTATTGCGTCAATCTTAAGGTCTAATAATTTTTTAGCAGATAAAACGTCTTTGAATCCCCAAGAGGATATAATAAATTCATTTTTCAATTTGTTTACCATTTCGTCATTTAAAATTTTATAGTACGGAAATATACCATCAATATGATTATTTTTAGCAAATTCTAATATTTGTGAGTTGAGTTCCTTTACAAGAAAACCAACGACTATATCTTTGGAATAATTTCTTAATATTTCAATTTGGTGAGGATAAAAAGAACAAAATATTATATTTGGATTATCATTTTTAGATTTATAAATTTTA
>PASM01000005.1 GCA_002711965.1 Chloroflexota bacterium
AAATGTTAAGTCGTCAACAACTTCGGCTTTTGTGAAAATAGCTCCAATATCACCAGAATCTGGGTATGAGCTATCAGGGTTTACAGTACCGTTAACTGTGTTAAACCATCTTACTCTGTCTTCTGCAGTAACATAACCAAAGTCTGTATCTTCAGCACCTTTTGGAGACTGCCATTTCATTCCAGCGTTAAGCTCGATTGTAACTTTAGTTCCAGCAGGGTCGATTGACCATGATTTTGCCATCTGAGGAGTCATAGCATTACCTTTATCAAAATAGAAAAGGTGTTCTCCGATACCGATCAAGTCAGCAGCAGACCACTTATAAGGACCTGACCAAGGAGTTCCGAAAACCGGGTTAACCTCATGGTGAGCTCTTATAAGTTTCCCACTTGGGCCACTTGGAGCAGAAGTCGAAGATTTTGAAGCACTAGCAGCTTTAGTTGCTTTACTCTCTGCTTTTTTAGCAGGAGCAGCAGCTTTTGGAGCTTCAGGTTTGGCAGCAGCAGCAGGTGCAGCAGGTGCTTTTGGTGCAGCAGGAGCAGCAGGAGCAGCAGAAGAAGAAGATGATGATGATGAATCAGCAGCATCGTCGCCTCCACAAGCAACAACTAGAACCATTAGCATCGAAGCAACCAGCAATCCAGCTAGCATACCAGATTTACGTAGTATATTTATACTCATAAATTTTCCTCCAACACTTATCCACCAGAAATCCAGTGGATTTGTTTATTTTTTCGCATTCATTAAATACGGGAAAGAAAATTTACCATAGGCTCTCTCTAAACTCTCCGCTAAATAAAATATACTAACGGCTTATTTATTCTAAACCTATTATTAAAAGTTCAATATCCCACAGTTAAATCTGCGAGTTCTCCGTAGAGTATATATAATATGCGCATATGTCAATAAAAAAAAACAATATTTTTTTAAGAAAA
Organism: Chloroflexota bacterium; assembly: GCA_002711965.1. Next base: position 936 of record PASM01000005.1, read on the forward strand.
TTTATACTAAAAAATGAGGGTTTTTATACTAAATTATGAATAAAATTGAAAAGATAAAATTTATACAATTTTCAGCTGAACATCATAACGCATCAAGAAATTGGCTTATCCCTATAATTTATTGCAGCAATTCGGATAAATTTGGCTTAGGAGATGCTAGCTACTTAGGTGAAGACAATAGGGTTATTGATGAGATGAAATTCCTTTTTGAAAAGTACTATAAGGGCAACGACCCGCTAGACAATGAAGCGCTTTGGCTAAATGCTTATAATAATTCAATGCAAAGAGGCGGCAGAATTTCAACTACAGCTATATCTGGATTAGATATAGCTCTTTGGGATCTAAAGGGTAAATTATTAAACTTGCCTGTTTATAAACTTTTAGGTGGATCCATTAGGGATAAAATCATGGTCTATGCAAATGGATGGTATACAAACCCCGGCTCTCCTAAAGTTAATGCTGAAGAAGCAAAAGAGGTAATGAAAATGGGCTATAAAGCAATTAAATTTGACCCTTTTGGACAAAAAAATTTTTATAAATTATCCAAAGAAGAATTTTTTCTAAGTGAAAACAGAATAAAAGAAGTTAGAAAAGCTGTTGGCCCAAATATTGAAATTCTTATTGAGGGACATGCAAAATTTAATGTAATGACAGCAGTAAAGATTTCTGAAATGGCAAAAAAATATGATCCTTTATTTTTTGAAGAGCCTGTCTCAGAAGAAAATATTTCTGAACTTGTAGAATTGAAAAAACATACTAATATTTCTATTGCGACAGGTGAAAGACTATATACAAAATTTCCCTTTGGGGAAATCATAGACAAAAATGCAGCAGATGTCCTTCAACCTGACATTGCTAATGCCGGTGGTTTGACGGAATTGAAAAAAATTTCAAACATGGCTGAGGCAAAGCATTTAACAATTGCGCCACATAATACTTGCTCTCCAGTAGGAGCTATAGCAGAAATGCATTTATGTAAAAATATACCTAACTTTGAAATAATGGAGTATCATGCAGAATTTTATTCACCTCATTATTTTAAGGTATTTGATGGATTCCCTAGACAAAAAGATGGATATGTTACACTATCTGATAAGCCTGGATTAGGGCTTGAAATGAATGAAAAAGAAATAAAAAAACATCCTCCATTCGTGAATACTAATGCTCGAGGAGGAGCAAATAAAACAATATAAAAGATAAGGAGAAAATTTATTATGATTGAAAATACAATAATTAAGAAAAATAAAGAAGGTAAAAAAGCAAATGTATTTGGATTGACTTATCCTTCTTTACATTTAGTTGAACTTGCAGCTCATGCAGGATTTGATGCAATAAATTGTGATGGTGAACATGGACTTTTTTCTCCAGAATCAATAGATGATATTTGTCGGGTTGCTAATGGTTATGGAATGAGTGTAACAGCAAGAGTTCCTGATAAAAGCCCATATTGGATTAATTTATATTTAGATAGAGGGGTTCAAGGTATAGTAGGCCCGCATGTAGAATCTAAAAAAGAAGCTCAAGATTTTGCCGATGCTTGCTTATTTCCTCCTTTTGGGAAAAGGTCTTGGGGAGGTGGAAGAGGCACTGAATTTAACGATGATCAAAAAATTAATGAATATGGTGGAAAATTAGATTTTGCCAAATGGACAAACAAAAATATGCTTGTAATCGCACAAATAGAATCTGTCCCAGGATGGGATAATTTAGACGAAATATTAAGTGTTGAAGGGTTATCAGGAATAACAGGAGGGCCTAATGATTTGGCAGCTTCAATGGGAATACCAGGTGAGCCCGAAAGTCCAAAGAGGCAAAAGCTTACATCAGACATAGAATCAAAAGCAAGAGCAAATAATAAAATTGTCCAAGATGACATAATGAGAACCTTATCAATTCAAGAACTAATGATAGAAAGTGGAAGAAAATTTATTTCTGAGGGTGACAAATAAAAGATGGATAAAATTTCATTTGTAAAATCAGGAAATAAAGAATTGGCGATTCATGGAGACTACTTAAGATTTAAAGATGACGATTCCATAAAAGATATTGTAGTTGACAAAATAACTTCAATCTCTATTGAAGGTCTAAATAATCAATACTCAAAACTACTATGGGCAATTTTAGGATTTTTATCTTCAATAATTTCATGGTATTTTCTTGAAGAAAGTTTACTAAGCACCTTGGTTTCTATTTTGAGTTTGATAGGGGGTTTAATTTTCTTCATTAGTTATTTTGTGTTTTCCTTTTACAGCAAGATAACAATCAAAACTTCAAGAATTGATATTGTATTAGAATTTTCAGAACTTAAGAAAAATAAAATTTTAGAATTTAAGAAAACATTGCTTTCTAAAATATCAAATTAATAATCTAGGTGACATTGAGCTGAGGCATTACATTTATTTCTTTTGGTTCTACAAAATTATTATTTTTATAGTCAATAAGACCTCTACATGCAATCATAAGCCCATTATCTGTACAATGCTTTCTTTCTGGAAAGATAGAATGTGTAAATTTATTTTGAAATTTTTCTTTTATAAAACCATTAGCTGCAACTCCACCGGAAACTAGAATGTTTTTACAATTATATTTTTCAGCTACACGTATTGATTTATTTACAAGAACCTCTGAAACTGAAATTTGAAAAGCATAAGCTAGTTCAGAAATTTCATTTTTAGTCTCTTCTTGAGAAAGATCCTTATTATAAATTTTTTCATAAGCTAAATTTTTAGAAGCAGTTTTCAGGCCACTAAAACTAAATTCTTCATCTTTTTCTAACCAAGCTTTAGGGAGATTATAATTTTTATTTTTTGCAGATTGTGCCCATTTTTCTATCACAGGACCTCCAGGATATCCTAATCCTAATATTCTAGAGACCTTATCAAATGCTTCTCCTACAGCATCATCCCGTGTCTGCCCCAATAATTTATATGAATCATAATCATTCATTAATATTAATTCTGTATGCCCTCCAGAAATCAGCAGGGATATACATGGGAATAATTCTTTTTTAGAAAAGTTAAATTTATTTTCTTCAATAAAACACGCAGATATATGTCCCTCTAAATGATTTACACCAATCAATGGGATTTTCAATGTAGTTGCTAATCCTTTAGCAAAATTTAAGCCTACTAATAAAGAACCTGCTAATCCTGGGCCATTAGTTACTGCAATAGCTGAGATGTCAGATAAAGAAAGTTTAGCAATATTAATCGCTTCATTAACAACCTTGTGAATATTAATTATATGAGCTCTTGATGCTAATTCTGGAATTATTCCACCATAAGGAGCATGTGTTTCAATTTGTGATGCAATAACATTACTTAAAATATTGCCTTGCAGATCTATTATTCCGCATGCTGTTTCATCACAGGATGTTTCTATACCTAAAATTGCCATTTTTTTTATTAATTTTTTTAGAAAAGCATTTTAAATATATATTAATTTGAAATAATTTAGTCTAATTAAAATATGGAGAAAAAAAGATTTACCAATAAAAAATTTTTACTCATTTTTGCTTTACTGGGTATTTTCTTTTCTTTTTTCCAACCTACATGTGGAGCATTCACAAGAGTAACAGATTCCGGAGATGGATGCCCTGATTGGCCAACATGCTTTGGTTCATGGATTCCTCCAAACGACTATCATGCAATTATAGAGTGGAGTCACAGAACTTCAGGCGTTCTTTTTGGAATTGTTTCAATAATGCTGGTGATTTTTTCATATCTTGTTTATAGAAAATTTAACTCTACTGTAAAAATTTATACATTTACCCTATTTCTCATAATAATCGTAGGAGGTATTGGTGGTGCTGTTGTTTTATCTGAATTAAATCCTGCAATAAGAACAGTCCATTTAGCAGGTGCTCAGACAATAGCAGCTCTTATGGTTGCATCATTTATTTCCGTGAACATAAGGAAAATAGAAAGTAATAAAAAAGTTAGGAATCTAGCATTAATTACCGCATTTTTAGCAATTGCTTCATTGTTATCAGGCGCATATGCTGTTTGGCAAGGGGCAGGTGCAGTATGTTACAGATGGCCATTGTGTGATGACTATTTCATCCCTAGGTATACAAATCAATGGATACACATGACGCACAGAATAATTTCTATAGGTTTATTACTGCATATTCTAAGACTTTCAATAGTATTAATTAGATCTAAGCAAGAACAAACTTTTGTAAGACTAGGATACTTGATGTTATCTGTTGGGGTGTTGCAAACGCTTGTAGGGGCATCAATACCAATCTCAGAATTCTCTGTATGGTCAAGGTCCCTTCATTTAGGCTTAGCAACAATAGTTTGGATGGTTTCAGTATCGATTATAATGGTGGTAAATACTAAAAAAACATAAAAAGGGTTCATGTCCTCTGTAATAAAAAACTATTTTCTATTGACTAAACCTAGAGTTTTAACTTTACTTATATTCACAAGTTTTGGTGGTGCATTTTTGGCTAAACAAGGTGTCCCAGGCTTATTTGAATCTATAGGGCTATTTATAGGTGGGTATTGTGCATCAGGTGCGGCTGCAACACTAAATATGTATTTTGAAACAGATATTGATCAAGATATGGGAAGGACAAAAAATAGACCCATTGCAGATGGTTCTATTTCACATAATAAAGCACTAGTTTTTTCTATATTATTGTCTATTATTTCTTTTATTTCTTTGCTGCTCCTTAATAACTTTTTAGCCGCTATTTTAGCCTTTTCTGGAGGTTTTTTTTATGTTGTCATTTATACTCTTTATCTCAAAAGAAGAACTATCCAAAATATAGTAATAGGAGGTGCAGCAGGAGCCTTCCCTCCACTAGTAGGTTATGCTGCTATAAGCAATAATTTAACTCTAGAAGCTATATATCTTTTCTTAATTATTTTTTTCTGGACTCCGCCTCATTTTTGGGCACTAGCAATAATGATAAAAGACGATTATGAAAAAGCTAATATACCAATGCTACCAGTTGTAAAAGGGATAAAAAATGCTTCCTTACAAATTTTGTTGTACAGTATTTTACTTGTTCTTATTACCACATTAACTGTAACAATTTCTTCTAGCTTAGGTTGGATTTATGTAATAAGTTCTATTATTCTTGGAGCTATTTTGATAATTATGGCTTTTCAATTATATAAAAAACAAGACAGAGCATCGGCAGTATCTATATACAAATATTCTCTACTTTATTTGTTTCTATTAATAGGTTTTGTAATGGCAGATAGTTCAATAAAATATCTAGAAATCTAGGCGTTTACTTGCTCTACCAGTGATGCAAATCCCTGAGGTTCTCTAACAGCCAGTTCAGCTAAAGATTTTCTGTCTATTTGAATGTTTCTTTGAGTCAAAAGATTCATGAATTTTGAATATGATATTCCATTTTCACGAGCAGCAGCATTGATTCTTGTTATTGCCAATCTTCTCATTGTTCTTTTTTTAAGATGCCTATGCTTAGTTGAATAGTTTAAAGCATGGGTTAGAGATTCTTTTGCAGCACGAATTCTTGTTCTGCTAGCACCTCTGTGCCCTTTTACTTGTTTCAGTATAGATTTATGTTTTCTTCTGGTGGTCATCCCACCTTTTACTCTAGACATTTTTCTCCAAAAATTCTTATATTAGATTTTTTATTTTATCTGAAATTCTGGTTGAATCCAGTTCAATTTTACCACCAAATAATCTTTTAACTCTTTTAGCCTTTTTTCTTCTTAAATGGCTCTTAGGCCCTTTAGTTCGAACCAATTTTCCAGTGCCTGTGACATGGAATCTTTTCTTTGCAGCTTTGTTAGTTTTAATTTTTGGCATTTTATTCTTTATTTTCTTTTTCTTTATTTTTCATTGTCCCAATTGGGAAAGCTGGTGAAACTACTAAACTCAAGGTTCTTCCTTCATTTGAAGGCCTTTTATCAAGTTTAGCCATATCTTTTACACCTTCAGCAACTGATCTCAGCACTTTCATTGCAAAATCAGGATGAGCAGCTTCTCTTCCTCTTAGCATAACAGCTACTCTCACTTTTGAACCATCATCTAGAAGAGATCTTACTTTTTTTATTTTCAACTCAACATCATGCTTAGAAGTTCCAGGTCTTAATCTAACTTCCCTTTGAGTTTGAGTTGTTTTACTCTTATTCTTTTTATCTCTTTTAGAGATATTGTACTTAAACTTCCCATAATCTAGTAATCTACATACTGGAGGATCCTGGTTAGGAGATACTTCAACTAAATCAAGACCATTTTCCATTGCCATTTGCATAGCTTCGCTTGTTTTCAATATTTTAGAGTTGGACTGATCTTCACCAGAAATCAACCTAACAGAGCTAGACCTAATACGCTCATTAACCCTATATTCCTTTGCTATTTTTTACTCCTGTATATCATGTTTTTTATTATAAAAAGTCTACTAATCTATAGTATCACAAGTAGGCAATACTTGATAAGAATAATTAATTTATTTATGACCAAATAATTATTTTTTTCGTATTCTTGTGATAGCATTTTATTATAAATAATAAAAAAAAAATCCCTCAAATGAACAAAAAATTTCTAAATAATAGTATTACATACGTTATAGCAGGATTACTTTTGATTGGAGCATTTTATTTGTTCCTAGGAAGATCCTTTGAAAGCTCAGAAGAAAAAGACCTTGGTCATCTTGTTAGAATTTCAAAAAGTGCTGAAGGGACAGCATATCCAGTCAATATTGAAGTAAACGGAGACAAGCTTACATACTCTAAAAATGGCGAAGTATTTAAAGCAACTAAAGAACCTGGAACTAGTGTCTATGAAATAATGTCAGCATCAGATATAGATCCCTCATCATACTCAGTTGTAGTAAAAAATGGTGGAAGCATTGGTACTATTTTTTCAATTCTTATTGGATTATTACCATTTATTTTAATGTTTGGGTTTTTATTTTTTATAATGAAGCAAGCTCAAGGATCTGGAAACAGTGCTATGAATTTTGGAAAAAGCAAAGCGAAGATGTTTGTTGGATCAAAAGCAAATGTGACTTTTTTTGATGTCGCTGGATTGCCAGAGGCAAAAGAAGAACTAGAAGAAGTAGTAGAATTCCTTAAATTCCCTGATAGATTTACTTCTATAGGAGCTAAAATCCCATCAGGAGTACTTCTTGTTGGTCCTCCTGGTACAGGAAAAACCTTGATTGCTCGAGCGGTAGCAGGAGAAGCAGGGGTTCCTTTTTTCTCAATTTCTGGATCTGAATTTGTAGAAATGTTTGTAGGAGTAGGAGCATCTAGAGTTAGAGACTTATTTTCTCAAGCAAAAAGACATTCTCCTTGTATTATATTTGTTGATGAAATAGATGCGGTTGGTAGGCATAGAGGTGCAGGTTTAGGTGGAGGTCATGATGAAAGAGAGCAAACCTTAAACCAGATTTTAGTAGAAATGGATGGATTTGATACAAACAATAATGTAATAGTTGTAGCTGCAACTAACAGGCCTGATATTTTAGACCCAGCACTATTACGACCAGGACGATTTGATAGAAGGATTACTATTGATAATCCAGACGTGAATGGAAGAACAGAAATACTATCCGTACACGCAAAAGGGAAACCTATTGACAAAAAAGTAGATATGTCAGCGATAGCGAAACAAACTCCTGGATTTTCTGGGGCTGATTTAGCAAACTTAATCAATGAATCTGCTTTGTTGACTGCACGAAGAAACTCAAAAAAAATAACATTAGCAGATCTGACTGAAGCGATTGATAGAGTTTCTATGGGACCAGCAAGAAAATCAAAGGTTATTAGTGAAAATGAAAGAGAATTAGTTGCTTATCATGAAGCAGGGCATGCAGTTGTATCTCATTTCATGCCAGAAGGAAAAAATGTGGGTAAAATTACCATAGTTTCTAGAGGACATGCTGGAGGATTTACAAGATATGAGCAAGAAGATCAATCATTGATGACAAAAATTGAATTAGAAGCCATGATTGCTTCAATGATGGGTGGAAGAGAAGCTGAATTTATTACTCATAAAGGCGTTCTTACCACTGGAGCATCAAATGACTTTGAACAAGCAACTAAAATTGCTAGAGAAATGGTTATGAGATACGGAATGATTTCTGATCTTCCTCAAAGAACATACGGTAAAAAACAACAAGCAATTTTTCTAGGTAGAGAGCAAAATGAAGAGCAAGACTACTCTGAGGAGACTGCTATAAAAATTGATAAAGAAATATCTAAACTTCTTGATGAAGGAAAAAATAACGCTAATAAAATCTTGAAAAAACATAAGAAGGAATTAGAACTTTTGGCTGAGGCATTATTAAAGTATGAAACCTTGGACGCAGATCAATTTAGAGACTTAATGGAGGGGAACCCATTAAATATAGAGGTCCCTAAAAAAGCTGAAACAAAAGTAAAAGATAAAGAAAAGAAAGAGAATCCTAAAACTAAAAAAGGATTTCCAGAACCTCAATCTTCATGAAACTTTTCGAGAATAATGAAATAAAAATTGAAAAATTTATTTCAGGTGCTTTAAGTAATAATTCATATTTATTAATTTCAAAATCAACAGAGGAATGTCTAATAATTGATGTTCCAGATAATCCTAGAGAACTAATAAATAAAATCCCAAGGAATCGGTTCGATAAATCACTTAATTTAAAAAAAATAAAAATACTTATTACTCATGGGCATTATGATCATATTGAAGGATTAGATCTTCTATCTGAAAGATTAGGCGAACTTGATGTTCACATAGGTTTTGTAGACGCGAATTATCTAAACTATTCAGGAAATGTTGTTAGATTAAGAAATCAAAATGAGATAAACATATCAAACTTAAAAATTGATTTGATATACACTCCGGGTCATACAGAAGGATCGATTTGCTATTTTGCTGATTTTGATGAAAAAAAATTTTTGTTTAGCGGTGACACTCTCTTTCCAGGAGGCCCTGGAAAAACAACTGATTCTCAAAATTTCAAAAAAATTTATGAATCGATAAAAAATAAACTTTATATTCTGCCTGAAGAGACAATTATTTTACCTGGTCATGGAGAATCAATCACATTAAAAAACTCTATAAAAGAGTTTAATGAATTCGAGTATAAAAACTTTGTCTTTGGTGATGTTTCGTGGAAAAAATAACTGGAAATAAATATTTTTCTGGACTTTATTTTTTTATTTCTACATCGATTTTTACAATTTTAATTATTGAGTATTTAGGCTTTCTTACAGAATTAATTTTTAGTAATAAGAAATTAGAATTACTGAATTTAATATTATTATCTTCAGGTCTTTTATTAAATTATTTTTTATTAAATTTTTTTAGAACTAAAACGAATATTTCTTTCAATTTAATAAGAAGATTTTATTTTGTAATTATATTTTTTGCATTAATTAATTTTTTATTGATACCAAAAAACTTTAATTTGATAGTTCAAATCCTTCTTATAGATTTAGGAGCAATTTATATTATTTTTCAAATTTGTAAAAAGTTTGATCAAAACTCTTTTGTATGGTTGGGGTTAATTCGTTTAAATTTTAAAGATTCAAAATATTTTCTTTATTATTTTTTAGCTTGGCCTTTAATAATAGTATGGGGGATATTTGTTGAATATTTGAACATTGATGCACTAAGAAATTCAAATTACTCTCAAGATATTGTAGAAGCATTAAATAATAATTATTTAATAATTTTTTTGCTCGCTTGTATTGTTGCTCCATTAAGTGAAGAAATAATATTTAGAGGATTTCTTATCAGAATAATTAAACAAAAATACTCAACTTCTCTTGCAATAATTATAAATTCTTTCTTTTTTGGTCTCATACATTTAAGCCCTAGTGCAATAATTCCAGCATCTATACTAGGGATTAGTTTATCTATAATAAGAATAAAGACTAATAGTGTTTATGGATCAATAATAATACATTCATTACATAATCTTTTTGCTCTCATTCTTACGATTCAAGCTTTATAATGTACCTAGGAGTAAAATTTGATATCTAAGGCAATTCAATCAAATAATAATACAGCGGTTATACCCTTCATAACTTGCGGCTTTCCAGACGTAGAAAATTTTGTAGATTTATTAATTGCTCTTGAAAAATCAGGATCAAGCGTAATTGAAATTGGGATGCCAAATAGCGACCCATTAGCTGAAGGGCTAACTATTCAATATTCAAGTACAGTTGCACTAAATAATGGAGTGAATACAAAGGTTTGTTTGCAAATTGTTAAGAAAGCACGAGAAAAAGGATTAAAAATACCAGTAGTTCTTATGGGATATTATAATAATGTAATTGCTTATGATATAGAAAAGTTTTGTAATGAAGCAAAAGAATCTGGAGTAGACGGATTAATAATCGCTGACCTACCAGTTTTTGAATCAAAAACATTAGTTGATTATTTAAAAAAATATGACTTATCTTATATTCCATTACTTTCAGTAAATTCATCCAAATCCGTTATTGAAGAAGCATGTAAATTAGCAACAGGTTATGTCTACTGTATATCTGTTTTAGGTGTTACAGGTGAAAGGAAAGTAGTATTTGATAGGGTAAAAATTCTAGTAGAACAAGTTAGAAATTATACCTCAGTACCCGTTGCAGTAGGATTTGGAGTATCTAACAAGTCTGATATTGCAGAAATAGGTAAATTTGCAGATGGAGCTATAATTGGATCTGCACTTATAAACAAAATACGAGAAACAAAAGATGATAATATTGTTGATGTGGCTGGAAAGTTTATTTCTAGCCTAATATAAATTTTTATGAGGATTGAAAATGTTTGTTAGAGGAGTCAGAGGCGCAACGACTGTTTTGAAAAATACTAAAGATGAAATAGTCAAACATACTGCTGAATTGTTGGAAAGAATGATAAATGAGAATAACATTGATTCAGAAAATATCGCATCAATAATCTTTACAACAACATCTGATGTATATAATGAATTTCCTGCAGTTGCAGCTAGAGAGATTTTATCTCTAAACTCAGTGCCATTATTAAACATGCAAGAAATTGATAATCCCAGTGGATTAAAAAAATGTATACGAATACTAATACATTGGAATACAGAACGAAAACAAGATGAAATAAAACATGTATACCTAAATGAGGCTACAGCTTTAAGGACTGATTTAAAATAATTCGCTAGGCAAAATCTTGAAATTTAAGTTAGACTAGTTGTTAGGGAAAACAAAAATGAAAAATTTTTTTTACACATATTATTATTTTAAGACCTAAGAGTCTTTATTTAGTGTGTAAATTAAATCATTGATAAAAGGCTCAATATAAGAGCCTTTTTTTTATTAAAAATTAATGAGAATAAAGGGATAAAAAATGACAGACATAACAAATGTAAATATAAGAGAATTATCAAAACTACCTTCACCAGATTTTTATATCAAAAAGTTTCCTTCTTCAAATGAACAGACTTTATTGGTAAAAGAATCAAGAAAGGTTATTGAAGACATAATAGAAGGAAAAGATAAAAGGCTATTATTACTTGTAGGGCCTTGTTCAATTCATGATACAGAAGCTGGGATAGAATATACAAAAAAATTAAAGATTTTGGCAGACAAAGTAAAAGATAAAATCTTTGTAGTTATGAGAGTTTATTTTGAAAAACCTAGAACTACTGTTGGGTGGAAAGGATTAATAAATGACCCTGATTTGAATGATACTTTCAACATTCCAAAAGGGATTGATATTGCTAGAGAATTTTTATCAGAAGTCACAAAAATTGGATTACCTACAGCAACTGAATTTTTAGATCCATTCACACCTCAATATATAGGAGATTTAGTTTCTTGGGGTGCTATAGGTGCAAGGACAGCAGAGAGTCAAACTCACAGGCAAATGGCTAGTGGTTTATCAATGCCAATAGGATTTAAAAATGGAACAGGCGGATCCGTACAATTAGCTATTGATGGAATGATAGCTTGTAACGGCGAGCATGCATTTTTAGGAATAGATAATGAAGGAAAAACATCTGTGGTTATAACTAATGGAAATAAAGCCAATCACGTAATTCTTAGAGGAGGAGCATCTGGAACAAATTATGATGCTAAATCCGTAAAAGAAGCGCAAGAAATCTTACAAAAAAATAATCTAGAACCAAATATAGTAGTTGATTGCTCGCATGGAAACTCAAATAAAGATCATAACAGACAACCAATTGTCTTTCACGATGTTATTAAACAAAGACTATCAGGAAATGATAAAATCATTGGAATTATGCTTGAAAGTAACTTGAATCCCGGTAACCAATCTCTAGGAGATAATGTTAAAGATTTGGAATATGGAGTTTCTATTACTGACAAATGTGTTGGATGGGAAAAAACAGAAGAAACAATTATGGAGGCATATAACCTTCTTAAATAAATGGAAAATTCTTTCATAAAAATAATTGAAACACTATCTGAAGATGTTACTACTAATGAGACTTCTTTATGTATAGGAACATTTGATGGAGTGCATACTGGGCACCAAAGATTATTTGATAAGTTATTAGAAGTTTCAAAAATTAACAACTTTTTATCTATAGTATTTGTTTTCAAAAGTAGACCTAGAGAAATAATAAACATAAAAACTACAAAACCTTACTTGTTACCTTTTAGAAACAGGATAAATAAGATCAAGTTATCTAATTTAGATAAAATTATTGAGATAGATTTTGATAAAAAGCTACAAAGTTTATCCTCTGAAGAATTTCTTAAGATACTAAAAGAAAAAATAAATCTTAAATCACTTATAGCAAGCATCAATACAAAAATAGGAAAAGACCAACTAAGTGGTTCAGATTTGGAAAAAGTTTGCGCTAAACTAAATATTGATTTTCAATCGATCGATATGACATCAGATAATAAAAATATCGTCTCTTCATCAAACATTTCTAAATTAATCGAATTAGGAGAAATAGAAAAAGCTAACTCTATGCTGGGAGACAATTTTTACTTTTCAGGAAAAGTTATACAGGGAGACAAGCTAGGTCGAACTATAGGTTATCCTACAGCTAATTTAGATGTGAATAAAATAATTCAAATTCCTGCAGATGGGATTTATGCTTCCATTGTTGAAATAGACCAACAAATGTATTCAGGAGCATTATCCATAGGTAACAGACCTGTAATAAAAAATGATGATTCAAGAAAAATTGAAGTTTATATATTAGACTTTAATAAAGATATTTATCGTAAAGATATAAAAATAAACGTAATAAAAAAAATAAGGAATCAAATTAACTATAATTCTTTAGAGAAACTAAAAATACAAATAGAAAAAGATATTTCAGAGATAAAGAGAATACTAAATAATGGCTAATAAATTTAAAAACGTTATAGAAGAATTTAAGTGGAGAGAATCACTAAAAGATTTTACTACAGGTGCTGACAAAGAGCTTATTAATGAAAAAATAACATGCTATAACGGTTTCGATCCCACTGCTAAGAGTTTGCATATAGGAAACTTAATTCCAATCTTGGGACTTCAAAGATTGCAAAATTATGGGCATACTCCAATAGTGATAGTTGGTGGAGGAACAGGTATGATTGGTGACCCTTCAGGAAGAACGGATGAAAGACAGTTATTATCAACAGATCAAATTGAGGAAAATTTATTAGGAATAAAAAAACAATTAGAAAAATTTTTAGATTTTGATAGTAAAACCAATCCTGCAAAAATAATTAATAACGCAGAATGGTTAAATGAAATAAAATTAATTGAATTTTTGAGAGAAACTGGAAAGTTTTTCAATATAAACAACATGCTTAGTAAAGACTCCGTAAAAAATAGATTATCTCGAGACGAAGGAATATCTTTTACAGAATTTACATATCAATTACTTCAAGCATATGATTTTCTTTATTTGTTAGAAAATTATAATTGTACTTTTCAAATGGGAGGATCAGATCAATGGGGCAATATTATCGCTGGAGTTGATCTGATTAGAAAAATAAATCTAAAAAAGAAAGCGCACGGAATAACTTATCCTTTGTTAACCACTTCTAGTGGAGAAAAATTTGGAAAAAGTGTTGATGGTGCAATAACACTAGATCCAGAAGTAACTATACCATATAAGCTTTTTCAATATTTTTTTAATTCTTCTGATGAAGAAGTTATGGGATATATAAAATTATTTACAAACATAGATCCTAATGATTATGAAGAACTAAATAAAACTACTATAGAGACTCCATACAAAAGAGAAGCTCAGATGTATCTTGCAAGAGAAATTACAAAAATCATTCATGGCAATAAAGGCTTGGAGGATGCACTAAGACAAACAGAGGGACTAAATAAAGGAAATTGGGAAATATTAACAGAAAAAGACTATGAAGATTTATACAAAAATTCAGATAAAACGTCAGAACTAAAAAGAGAAAAAATAAACAACGGTATTACAGTTCAACAACTATCTGTTGATTATGGACTTTGTGGATCATTAGCAGAATCTAAAAGGCTAATAAACCAAGGCGGGATATCCCTAAATGGTGAAAAAATTGATAACTCTGATAAAGAAATAAATATAGATGACCTTAAGGCAGATAAAATAATAATACTTTCAAAAGGTAAGAAAACTCATAAAATTATAACTGTAGATTGAGAAATATATAAAATATATTAGTATCTAATTATGAGTTTAAAAAAAGAAAAACTTTTAATTGTAGATGGTCATGCTATGGTATTCAGAGCTTGGTTTTCTATCCCTGAAAGACTCACCACAAACAAAGTAGATACAAGAGGCGCCTATGGTTTCATAAATACTTTGATTAAATCGATTAGAGAAAACAATATAACTCATGTAGCTGTTTGCTTTGATACAAAGGCTGCAACATTTAGAGATGAAATCTTTCCAGAATATAAAGCCCAAAGGCCTCCAACAGACCCTGACCTTCATAAGCAAATACCAATAGCCAAAGATCTGTTAAATTCATTAGATGTTCCTGTGTTTGAAAAAGACGGGTTTGAAGCTGATGATTTAGTTGGAACTATAAGTTCTATAGCCAATAATAATGAAATAGAATGCCTTATATTAACTGGAGATGCCGATCAACTTCAATTAGTAAATGATAAAACAAAAGTTCTTATGTATTCAGGATTTGGAGATATAAGAATATATGATCCAGAAAAAGTAAAAGAAAGATATGATGGTTTAGGTCCAGAATTTGTTGCAGAAATAAAAGCTTTGGAAGGAGATCCATCAGATAATATTCCAGGTGTACCAGGAATAGGTAAAAAAGCCGCAAGAACGTTGCTTTTAGAATTTGGTCATTTTGAAGAACTATTTAAAAATATAGAAAACATAGAAAGTATAAATATTAGAGGGGCAAAAAGAATAAAAAATATAATGTCCGAAAATATTGATGTTGCTAAAGGTTGCTTAAAGCTTACCAACATAGTTAAAACAGTAGATTTAGATTTTGAAATAAAAAAATGTGAATTCTTAAATCATGACCTAAAGCAAATAATTGAAGTATTTGAAAGTTATGAACTGAGAAATAGCCTTAATAACTTAAAATCAATTATTAATTTCAATGATACCGATTCCGAAAAAAGCATTATTAATAATTACAATGAAATCCCTGAAGAAAGTTTACTTTTAGTAAATAATCAAGAGAGTTTTGAAAAAATGCATAATGCTCTTATTAAATCAGAGCATTTTTCATTTGATACTGAAACAACTGGATTAAACACAATTGATGATGAAATTATTGGAATTTCTTTTTCTTGTTCTGAAGAACAAGCTTGGTACCTTGTGATAAAGCATGATAATGAGAAGATTTTTTTTGATAAAGAAATATATGAAAGAGTCAAAGAGTTATTCGCAAATAAAGAGATCTCTAAATCTGCGCATAACGCTAATTTTGACCTAATGGTATTAAAAAACTTTGGAATTGAAGTTAATAACTTAAATTTTGATACTGTAATTGCAGCATCTTTATGTGACAAAAGAAAATTAGGTCTTAAAAGTTTATCTGAAGAGATTTTAAATATAAAAATGACAAATATTCAGGAACTAATTGGAACAGGAAAAAACCAAAAAAGTCTAAATCAAGTTGAACTAGAAAAAGTATTTAAGTATGCTGCAGCAGATTCATTAATTACATTTAAATTAAGAAATTTCTTTATTCGAGAAATTAAAAAATATAATCAAGAATCTTTGTTTTATGAAGTTGAAATCCCATTAATTAATGAAATTATCAACATGCAATACAATGGAATTGACCTTGATTTAAGTATTCTTGATCAAATGTCTAAAAAACTTGAAATTGAATTAAATGAAATAGAACAAACAATTCATAATATATACCCTGAAAAAGAGTTTAACTTAAATTCTGGAAAACAATTAGCAGAAGTATTAGTAGAAGAATTAAAAGCACCAACTATTAAAAAGACAAAAACAGGAATTTCAGTTGATGCAGAAGTACTAGAAAATTATTCAAAAAATAAAAATTTAGATGAAAGGGTCATACAAATTTCTTCAGGTATTCTAAGGTATAGAGAACTTTCAAAACTCAAATCAACATATGTAGATTCTCTGCCCAATTTAGTTAGTAATAAGACAAAAAAGATACATACAACTTTTAATCAAATAGGAACCTCTACAGGAAGACTATCTAGCCAAAATCCAAATGTTCAAAATATACCAGTAAGATCCAAAATAGGTAGAGAAGTAAGATCTGCTTTTATTGTAAATTCCAAAAATAATTATCAAATGCTTTCTGTAGATTATTCTCAAATAGAATTAAGAGTATTAGCCCATCTTTCTAAAGAAAAAAATTTAGTTAAAGCATTTATAAATGGAGAAGATATTCATAATTCAACTGCAAAATTAATGTATGAAACAAATGAAGTTTCAGCAGACCAAAGGCGAATCGCAAAAATATTAAACTTCGGAGTTCTATATGGACTTGGACCTCATGGTGTTTCGCAACAGACTGACTTAAGTAGAGAACAAGGGAAACAGTTTATTGATTTATACTTTGGGAAATATCCAGGGATTAAAGAATTTCAAAAAACTCTAGTTGATACATCTAAAAGAACTGGCTATTCAGAAACTTTACTTGGACGAAGAAGATATTTAGAAGACATAAACTCTCCTAATGCAAGAATAAGAGGATTTGCTGAAAGAGTTGCTATAAATATGCCTATACAAGGTACTGCCGCTGAAATAATTAAAATTGCAATGATAAAGCTTGGTCAACAAATAAGAAAAGAAAAAATGAATTCAAAAATGCTTATACAAGTACATGATGAACTTATTTTCGAGGTTGCACCTGGTGAACTTATGGAAATTGGAGCCATGATTAATGAAATTATGCCTAATGCCATAAAATTAGATGTTCCTGTATTAGTTGATATAAAAACTGGAGTTAGCTGGGGTAGCCTAGACTAAGTTTTAGATTAGAAATTTATTCTATATCATTTTTTAACAGTAAAAAATATGACAGGTAATATATAATAAATTTGTGTTTTTCTATAAAGGAGGGGTGGCTGAGCGGCTGAAAGCGTCTGTCTTGAAAACAGGAGTATCCGTAAGGGTACCGCAGGTTCGAATCCTGTCCCCTCCGCCATTTTGATCAGTCACTTTCATTAATCCAGTCATTTTCTAATTTTTTTATTTGACTATTGATTAATTCATATTTTTCAGAAAGAGAATTCAGGAGCTCAAAGTTATCTATGTTTTTAGGAAGAGACATTTCATTTTCTAAGTCTTCTTTTTTAATAACTAAATTATTAATTTTAGTTTCAATTTTTTTTATTTTCTTATTAGTTGTCTTTGTTTGATTTTTCTTTTTATTTTTAGAAGATTCAAATTGATCTTTTAAATATAATTTATAGTTAGAAAGGTCTTCAAAAAATGGTTCTACCTTACCATCTTTTACAACTAAAATTTGATCAGTTACCTTTTCTATAATATCGTTATCATGACTTACNAAAATAATAGCTCCTTCAAAATCATTTAAGGAATTTATTAGTGATATTCTTGAGTCAATATCTAAATGGTTTGTAGGTTCATCTAGCAATAAAAGATCAGGAGAATTATAGCTCATAATACAAAAAAGCAATCTAGTTTTTTCTCCTCCAGATAGTTTTTCTATTTTTGTTTCAGATTTCTCTTTATCAAATCCAAANCTTCCAAGAACACCTCTTATGAATAAGTCTGGTTTTTCTGGATCTAAATCTGATAATACCTGATAAGCAGTTTTGGTTATGTCTAGTTCATCGGTTTGGTGTTGAGCAAAGTAGCCTATTTTTAAATTTTTATTTCTTATAATTTGTCCTTCTATAGGATTGATTTTTCCTGAAATAAGTTTAATTAGAGTAGATTTACCATTACCATTTGCCCCAACCAAAGCAATTCTAGAATCATTTGAAATACTTAAGTTTATATCTTTCAAAACAGGTAATTCACTATATCCTGCATCAGCATGATTGATAAGTAACATTGAAGAACCTAAATTATTTGCTTTAGGGAAAGAAAAACTTATCGCTCTCTCTGAAATAACAGCATCTACTAAGTCTAATTTTTCTAAAGCTCGTAATCTACTTTGAGCCTGCTTAGCTTTAGTTGCTTTTGCACCAAATTTATTCACATATCTTAAAACATTATCCTTGAATCTTTGTTGTTTTTTATACAAGGCATCTTGAGCAAGATTTTTTTGAGCAAGCTGTGATTCAAATTGATCATAATTACCGGTATATAAATTCAAATTTAGATTATCAACATGCAAAATATGATCAACTGTATTATTTAAAACATGTCTATCATGACTTATCATAATAAAAGTTCCTGAAAAATCTCTTAGGAAATTTTCAAACCAAACAACACTTTCAAANTCTAAATGATTAGTTGGTTCATCAAGTAACAATAAATCAGGATTACTATATAAAGCAGCAGCTAATCCTACTCTATTCCTCCAGCCTCCTGAAAGCTCACTCAATTTTTTAGAATGTTCATCTTTATGAAATCCAAGCCCTGATAAAATATAAGAAGCTTTCCAATTATCCTTAAATGCATCTAAATCATCTAATATTGATGATAATTCCATAATCCTATTTTGATCATTAGAAGTTTCAAATTCATTGATTAAGTTTTGAAGATCAGAATCACTTGAAATAACATAATCAAGTATAGATAAATTGCTTGGTGGAATTTCCTGTTGTAAAACAGAAAGCTTTTTACCTTTTTGGATATTTATTGAACCTTCATCTAACCCTAAAGATTTATCAATTAGATTAAATAAAGTAGTTTTACCAATACCATTCTTCCCNACTAATCCTACATGATAGCCATTAGGAATTTTGAACGAAGCATTTTCGAATAGTTTCCTCTGAGAAACAGAGTAAGAAATTTTCTCTACATCTAGCATTAGATATTATTTTTAGAATTTATTTTTCTTTTTTTGCTAGATAATTATTGATTAATTGAAGAATTAATAACCATATAGCTGTAGATCCAAATACAATTATTAATGCCCATAAAGCTTCCATTTTTATCTCCAAAAATCTTATTACTAGGTTAATGATATTACATTATTTAATAAAAAAATAGAAACTCTGCTAAAAAACTATTATGAATTTAGAAAATATAGGATTTAATAAGATAGTTACTTATTAAAATTTGGTTCCTAATGAATTTACACGAATATCAATCAAGAGATCTGCTAAGCAAATACAATGTTATTTTCCCTAAAGGTGAAGTTGGTTCTTCATCTGAGGAAATATATCAAATTGTCAAAAAATTTAATTCTGAAGTGGTTGTAAAAGCTCAAATTCATTCTGGTGGAAGAGGTAAAGCTGGAGGTGTAAAGTTATGCAAAACTCCTGAAGATGCTAAAAAATTTGCAGATGATTTGATTGGCAAAAAAATAGTTACAAATCAAACAGATTCAGATGGAGTTATTGTAGAAAAACTTTTAGTAACTGAACTTACACAAATAAATAAAGAAATATATCTTTCAATTATTATAGATCCTGACATAGAAGGTCCTGTAATGATAGCCTCCTCAGAAGGAGGAATGGAAATTGAAAAAATTGCAGAAGACTCTCCTGAAAAAATAATTAAAATAGTGTTTGATCCAGTATTAGGATTAAAGCCATATCAGATAAGACAAATAACTAATTTGCTAGGTATTCCTAAAAAATCAGTTGGTCAATTTTATAATTTGGTTTCTAATTTATACAAAGCGTTTTTAGAAACTGACAGNACTTTGATTGAAATAAATCCATTAGTATTAGATGAAAAAGAAAATGTTATTCCTCTTGATTGCAAAATAAACATTGATGATGACACTCAGTTCAGGCAAAAGAGTATTTTTGAATTAAGGGATAAAAATCAAGAAAACCCTATGGAAACACGAGCTAAAGATTTTGATTTAGCCTATGTAAAATTAGACAAGGGTAACGTTGGTTGTCTGGTTAATGGTGCTGGTTTAGCAATGGCTACAATGGATGTTACTACAAAATCTGGGTGCTTTCCTGCAAACTTTTTAGATGTTGGGGGATCCACTGACAAAGATAAAATAAAAGAAGCATTTAGAATCCTTGTTTCTGATGAAAAAGTTGAATACTTACTTATAAATCTATTTGCTGGAATTGCAAGAGCTGACCTTATAGCAGAAGGAGTAGTAGAAGCGGCAGAAGAAACGTCTTTTAACTTGCCTATAATTGTATGCATGAGAGGTACAAANGCAGATATAGGTTTCAAAATATTAAATGATTCAAGCTTAAACATTCATATAGCAGAAAATTTAGGTCATGCCGCAGAACTTTTAACTTCAGTAAGTGGCGGGAAATAAAATGTTATTAGATAAAAAAACAAAAGTATTGGTTCAAGGTTTAGGTAAAGATGGAAGTTTTCAAGCAAAAAAATCTATTGAATATGGAACTAACGTAGTTGCATGTGTTCATCCAAATAGAAATGATCAATTATTTGAAGATAAGATTCCGTATTTTGAAACAGTAAAAGAAGCAGTTAGAAAAACTGGTGCAAACGCTGGAGTCATTTATGTTCCAGCTCCATTTGCATCAGATGCGATTATAGAACAAATAGATGCCGGTTTAGACCTAGTTGTATGCATTACAGAAGGAATCCCTGTACATGACATGGTTAAGGTGAAAAGTTACTTGAANGGTAAAAAAACTAGATTAATTGGACCAAATTGCCCTGGAATAATATCACCTGAACTAGATATAAAAATTGGGATTATTCCAGGAAATATTTGTCAAGAAGGAAACGTTGGAGTGGTTTCTAGGTCAGGAACTCTTACATATGAAGCAATTTCTCAAATAGGAGATGCAGGGTTTGGTCAATCTTTATGCATAGGAATTGGNGGAGATCCTATACACGGGACAACATTTATTGATGCTCTAGAATTTTTTGAGCAAGATAAAAATACAGAATCTATTGTATTAATTGGAGAAATTGGAGGAACAAAAGAACAACAGGCAGCAGAATTTATTAAGAATAATGTAAGTAAGCCTGTTGTATTTACAATTGCAGGAACAACAGCTCCAAAAGGGAAAAGAATGGGGCATGCAGGAGCAGTCATAAGCGGGAAAATGGGACTTGCAAGTGAAAAAATCAAAAGTTTAAAAAATGCAGGTGCTCATCATGCTGATGACCCCTCAAAAATTGGAGAAACATTAAAAAAAATAAGCTCTTAAAATTTATTCTTCATCAGGTAAATTGTTTTTATTTTCTTCTTTCAATCTTTCAGTGATTTCGGATTTTTTCCATACATCAGATTTATTTTTATTTATTTGTTTATATAAATTTTTTCTATTAATTTTTTTGATTTTTTTATAATATTCTTCGTCGTCCATAGATTACCTCTAGTTTGATTATACTGAATAGCCTACAGAACCATCTGTTCGCATAGGAATATTTTTTTGCAATCGAGTAGTATATTTTTGTTTTTTTATTTGATCAAAATCAGCGTTAATACCTATCCCAACACAATCAGGCACTTTTATAAATCCATTTTTTCTAACCCAATCACTTTTTATATTTTGGTTTATAGAAGATTCGTCAATTGTAGAAAATTCCTGTGTAATAAAGTTTGGAATAGAAGTATCAATATTGCAAGAAGCTGCTGTTATGACTGGACCCAAATAATTATGTGTAACTACTGCTGAATGATAAGATTCTGCTATTGAGGCAATTTTTTTTACATGAGTAATACCGCCTGCTAAACCTACATCAGGTCTAGCATATTGACTACCTCCAATTTCATACATTTCTCTAAATTCCCAAATGGTGTGCATTCTTTCACCATTAGCCATTGGTAAAGAAATTTTTTGAGCAATTTCAGACTGAGATTTAATTGAATCTATCTGTATAGGATCTTCATAAAATAAAGGATGAAATTCAAATAATTCCTCTGCCAAAGCAATCGCATTCATTGGACTTAATTTCCTATGAATTTCTAAAATAATATCTACTTCAACTCCAGCTCCTTCTCTTAGAGCAGAAACATTTTCTTTTGTTTCTTTGATTAATTGTGATAAAGACATTGATTGGTAACCATCAGGGAGAGGATCTATTTTTATTGCCGTAAAGCCTTCATTTACAGCATCTATAGCATTCAATCTTAATCCTTCGGCTGTAGTACCCTGATCTGCAGCATCTGGTCTATCACTTCCCATAAGAAGATGAAGTCTAATTTTATCTCTAACTTTTCCACCAAGAAGTTGCCATACAGGAGCTGAATAAAATTTTCCTTTAATATCCCATAAAGCTATATCTATGGCGCTTATAGCTGCAGTCAATATTGAGCCTCTAAATGGACCCATTCTATATAAGTATTGCCAATGATGTTCAATTTTTAGAGGATCTTCTCCAATCAAATAATCTTCAAAATTAGAAATAATTGAATGAGTTGCTTCCATATATCCCCAACAGGCTGATTGCCCTATTCCTTCTAAGCCATTATCCGTGATAATTCTAACAAAATGGCTATTTCCAGATAAAATAGATTCAATTTTTTCTATTTTCATTTTTTCATTCCTTAAGATTTTTTTTTTTAAACTATCATATTTATTTTTTTTATTAATAGGATAGGATAATATTTCATTGAATCTAATACTAAAATAAATTATATGTACAAAGAATCATACATACATACAAATGATGTGGCTATTAATTTAGCATCTAGGGAAAATTCCAAGGCNAATACAAATATATTTTTTGTTCATGGTTTTTTGGAAAGATGGCAATCTTGGATTCAGATAATGGACCTTATTCCAAAAAAATATAATGTTTTTTCTGTAGATTTGAGAGGATTTGGTAGATCAGGTAGAACATTAGATAGTCACAAAAGATCTACATGGGCTAAAGATATATCTGAAGTTATAAACATATTAGACTTAAAAAATGTTTTTTTAGTAGGACATTCCTTAGGTGGGCCAATTGTTTCTGCAGTTTCAAACTATAATAATGATCAAGTTTCAGGGGTAATATTAGAGGATCCTTTTTTAGGTTCTCAGCCAGTCGATAAAACAGGTAGAGCAAGTAGAGGAAAACTTGTAGCAGAAACTATAGACGAGTCTAAAAATTTGGAAGAAGCAATAAAAAAACTAATCAAACTAAGGCCTGATTGGAGAGATGATATACCAATAGAAATAGCTACGGCACGAAAATTAACTGATAAATATTTATTGCAAGTTCCAAGAAAATTTAAAGATGACTTTTCTATCGATGAAATATATAAAAAAGTAAAATGTAGGATAGTCCTAAATCATTCAAATCCTAATTATGGAGGAATAAATTCTCAAGAAAAGCTAGAAGTTTTAAAAGAAATCAANCCAAAAATTGAAATTTTAAATTGGGAAAAATCTGGTCATAATATTCATAGAGACTTTCCTAAAGAATTCTCCGAAAAATTAGTTGGCTACATAGAACAATGAATAATTTTATTGATATAAATAATAAAAAAATTTCATATGAAAAAATTGGAGTTGGTAATCCTATTATTTTTCTTCATGGAATAACAAGTTCTTCAAATACTTGGAATGATGTATTTAATGATATAAGCAAAATTAGAACTATATACATGATAGATTTTAGAGGGCATGGCTTTTCAGATCATTTTAATAGTTATAAATGGACTGAATTTAGNGAAGATATAAAAAGTTTCATTGATGAAATAGTAGGCTCTCCAGTAGATATTTTGGGGCACTCTTTAGGAGCTTGTGTTGCATCACAGGTAGCTGCATTATCTAAAAAAAATGTAAGAAGNATTATTTTAGAGGACCCGCCTTTTTTTCATCATAGGAGAGCAGGAAAGGAAGGAATTAGCAAAAGGTTCAACTACAATCTNTTATTATCAAAATCANATAATTCTAAAGAAGAAATACTAAAAATATTTAAAGATAACTCAAAATTATCAAATGTTAAGAATATAGAAAATATTGCTTCAAATTTAAGTCGCCTTGATTATAAAGTTTTAGAAGAAACTATAAACGGATCTGCATTAATTGGTTTCGATCCTGAAAAAATAATTAAGAAAATTTCAAATGTAAAAACGCTTTTATTGGTAGGAAATGAGAAAAAAACAGGTGATGTAATTATCAAAAAAGAAATAGATTTCATAACAAATAATATGAAAGATTTAAGTTTAAAAAAATTTGATTGTGGCCATAACATTCACGAAGAAAAAACAGAAGAATATAAGGAAGCTGTTATAAATTTTCTACAATGAAGGGAATGTGTAAAAGATTTGAATTATTATAATACATATCAAAGTAAAGACCCCTGCAATAATATCATCCCCCAAAACTCCATAAGCTTTAGGTAATTTTTCAAATAAATTTATTGGAAAAGGTTTAAAAATATCAAAAAATCTAAAAATAAAAAAAGAAAGTAATAAAGCTATAAAATTAAAATCTATAAATATCATTGGTATAAACATGCCTACCCATTCATCAAAAACAACATGATGAGGATCAGGATTTTCTATTGTAATTGTTCTATTGATAGTAAAAATACCTATAGGTAAATAAAGTAATAATATTATTAAATTAATGATAAAAAAAACACTCGTACTAAAATTAAAAATATCTACTAAAAGATACTTTGAAAAAATAAAATATATCAAACAAACTAAAGCAGCCCAGCTCCCCCCTCCTCTTAATGGGAAATAACCAATGAAAAAAACGGTTGAAATAAGATTTGATATGGATTTATAGTTCTTATTATTCATGATAATTATTAAGTATTATTAATCCAAGATATTGAATCTAAAGTATTTTTATAAGGTTTATATTCACAACCAACCCATCCTTCATACTGTATTTCATCAAGTGTTTGAAAAATTTTAGAATAATTTATTTCGCCTGTGCCTGGCTCGTTTCTTCCAGGATTATCAGCAATTTGAATATGTCCAATTTTATTTATAAGTTTGGATATCGTTCTTACTAAATCTCCTTCCATGATTTGCATATGATAAACATCATAAAGCAGATAAGCATTCTCATGGTTTAATTTTTCTAACAATTCAATCCCTTGAGTTGATGTGTTTATAAAAAACCCTGGTTGATCAACAATGTTAATAGGCTCTATAAGTGCCATGATATTTTTTTCAAATAATTTTTGTGAAGCAATTTTTTGATTGTGAATTAATGTTTGATATATTTCTTCATCATCAAATCCTTCAGGTTTTGTGCCAATTCCAGTATTTATACCTAAGCAACCTAGACTTGAAGCATATCTTAATCCCAAATCTAATCTTTCTAAAAAAAGATCTTTTCTATCTGGTCTTAATGCAATGTTAGCTAAATTAGTATCAGGATCCATCACTGGCAGATTGATAATAACATGCTTCAAATTATATTTTTCTAGTTTCTCATTTATTTGGTCAATTTCAAGAGAATAAGGTGCTTGTAATTCGACTCCCTTAAACCCGGCTTTTGCTGCTTGTTCGTATCTGTCAATCAGATCATATTCATTGAACATAAACTGAAGATTTGCTTCTAATTTAACCATTTTATTCCGTTAGTTTTTTAATCCAATCTAATCCATCTTCAGTAGAATTTAAAGGAGCATATTCGCATCCAATCCATCCATCATAGTTTTCTGATAAAAACGAGAATATATTTTTGTAATTTATTTCGCCTGTTCCAGGTTCATTTCTTCCAGGATTATCCGCAATTTGAATATGGCCAATTTGAGATTTATTATTTTGAAAAGTTCTTATTAGATCGCCTTCCATTATTTGCATGTGATACATATCAAACTGAATTTTTACATTTTCTTTATTCACTGAATCAACTATTTGTTTGCAATGATTTGTTGTTGAAACAAAATAGTTAGGAGCATCAATTAAATTTAATGCTTCCACTAAAACATTAATTCCTTTATCCTTTGTTTGTTCAGAGGCATAAATTAAATTTTCAATTAGAGTTTCATTCAATTCTTTAGTTGTAAATTTACCATTATCAATACCAACCAGAACTGTAAGTCTTTTACATCCTAATGTATCAGCGTATTCTACAGCCTCATGTACCCCTTCTTGAAATTCAGATTTTCTATCAGGAAATATAGCTATTCCTCTATCTCCACCAGCAAAATCACCCGCAGGAAAATCAAATAATATTTGCTCTAAACTATTATTAACTAACTCATTTTTTATATCTTCTTTTTTGAAATCATATGGAAATAAATACTCAACACCTTTAAATCCAAATTCAGAAGCTGATTTAAATCTCTTCATAAAATCTTTTTCTGTATAAAGCATTGATAAATTTGCTGCAAAATTAATCACCATCATTCTCCTTCTTTTATTATATTTGGTTGAATTTTATAAAAGTTAGTTTCCTCTTCAAATATTTTCGCAATTCGCAATACATTTAAGTCATCTAACTTTTTACCTACTATTTGTATTCCTGTAGGGAGTCCTTTTATAAATCCTCCTGGAATACTTATGCTTGGGCAACCTGTAGCTGTTATTGCATAACAAAGCCCCATCCAATCAATATATGTTTCAAGCTCTACTCCGTCAATTTCTTTGATGTACTCAATATTTTTATCAAAGGGCAAGACACTAGTTGAAGGCAAAACAAGAAAATCATATTTTTCAAAAAATTCTGCTATATTTTGATCTATAACTGATCTCTGAGATTCAGCAAGTGCTAGATCGGTTCCTTTTAATTCAAGCCCTTTCTCAACATTCCAAATTATGGTATCTTTCATAAGATTTCTATTTTTTACTATGTGTTCTTTGTGAGCATCAGCATATGTATAGGCCCTATAGGTTTGAAAAACATTATCAACATTTTCTAGGTTAGGAAAGGATTCTTCCATAATAAATCCTATTTTAGAAAATATTTCAATTGAACTACTAAAGGCTTCTTTTATTTCTTGGCTAACAGGATAAATTCCAAGATTATGAGTAAAAGCAATTTTTATTTTCTTTGGATCAGGTAACTTGATGTCAAGGAATCTTTCTGAAGGTTCATTAATACTGTTACCTATTCGGTTGTCATATCCTGCCATGCAAGATAAAAGAATAGATAAATCATCTATATTTCTAGCCATAGGACCATTAACACTCATCATATTATATGTAATATCCGCGGGTAGTTGCGGAATTGTACCTATAGAAGTTCTAAATCCTACAACATTATTCCAAGCTGCTGGGTTTCTTAATGATCCTCCCATATCACTTCCTTGAGCCATAGGGACCATTCTCATAGCCAATGCAACTCCAGCCCCTCCACTGGATCCACCTGCAGTTTTAGAAAGATCATAAGGATTAAATGTAGTTTTGAATACGTCATTAAATGTATGGGAACCTGCTCCGAACTCTGGAACATTACTTTTTCCAAGTATTAAAGCCCCTGATTCTTTTATTTTCTGTACAACTAAATCATCATCTTTAGGAATAAAATCAGAATATATTCTTGAACCCATTGTTGTGCGTATTCCTGCAGTTTTATTTAAATCTTTTATAAGAATAGGAATGCCTGATAATGGCTTATTGTAATCTTTATTTTTATCAATTTTTCTTGCATTTTCTAATGCAAAATCTGGAGTAAATGTACATACTGCATTAGTTTTAGAATCAAATTTTTCAATTTGATCTATATGTATAGAAACTAATTCTTCAGAATTAATTTCTCCTGAAGAAATCAATTCTTTCATTTCTTTGATTTTAAGATTTAATATTTTATTTTTTTCTATATTTGAAAAATTGTTCATTTACCACCAAACTTTTCCATCAATATCATTTGCTATTTCAGAAAATTCTTTCTCATATATTCCACTAGATAAATATTTCCATCCACCATCAGCAAAAATCGTTACTATGACTGAATTTTCAAGTCTTTTAGACATCTTTACACATGTTGCGAGAGTTGCTCCTGATGAAACTCCAACAAATAATCCATGAGTTTCCATCACTTTTTTTGTCCAATAAAATGATTCTTCAGCTTCTACCATTATTCTTCCATCTAATTTATCTAAATCTAAAATTGGAGGAATATAACCATGTTCTATAGATCTTAATCCTTGTACAACATCGTCTGGATGAGGGGCTGTTGCAATTATTTTTATTGAATCGTTAAATTCTTTTAACCTTTTTCCTACGCCCATTAATGTTCCTCCGGTTCCAAGACCTGATACAAAATGAGTAACATTTGGCATTTGTTTGGTTATTTCTAATCCTGTTGTATAGTAATGAGCTTTTATACTAGCTTGATTACCATATTGAAAAGGCATGAAATATTCAGGATTTTCTGCAGAGATTTTTTGAGCAAGCTTTATTGAGCCATTAGTACCTTCTTTTCCTTCAGAAAAAATTATGTCTGCTCCAAAAGATTTCAGTAGAGAAACTCTTTCTTGGCTAACAGAATCTGGCATTACTGCAATCATTTTGTAGCCTTTTATTTTTGCTATCATTGCAAGACCTATACCTGTATTTCCAGAGGTAGGTTCAATTAATGTTTGCCCTTTTGTAATTTTACCTTCCTTCTCAGCATCAAAAATCAAGCATTTAGCTACTCTATCTTTTATAGATCCAGTAGGATTTTCACTTTCTAATTTTGCAAATATTTTCACAGAAGAATTTTGACTTAGTGAAGATAAATCTACAAGACTTGTATTCCCAATGTTTTTTAGCTGACCAGTAGTAAAATTATTTATGTTTAATTTTGTTTCCATAGTTCAGCTAACAACTTTTACACCACAAAATATTTCGTAATCTATTAATTCTGTTACTTCAGGATTATTACCACATAGCTTACAGTTTGGATTTTGTCTTACTTTTATTTCTCTAAATTCCATACCTAAAGCTTCTATTAGCAACATTCTACCTGCAAGAGGCTCTCCAACGCCTAAAATTATTTTTATAGTTTCTAAGGCTTGTATAGATCCTACTAATCCAGGTAGAGCACCAATAACTCCAGCTTCAGCACAACTTGGAACTTCTCCTGGTGGCGGTGGATCAGGGAAAATACATCTGTAACATCCTTTCCCTGGTATGTAGGTGGTTGCTTGGCCATCAAAAATTAATATAGCTCCATCTACTAATGGTTTCTTTAATAAAAATGCAGCATCGTTAACTAAATACCTTGTAGCAAAATTATCTGCTCCGTTTATTACTATGTCGTAATTTTTCATTATTTCAAAAGCATTAGAAGAATTTATAGGTTCTTCATGAATAGTTACATTAACATCAGGATTATGTTCAGTTAGAGTTTCTTTGGCAGATTCAACTTTCCTTTTCCCTACATCTGAGTCAGTATGCAAAATTTGTCTTTGAAGATTTGAAACATCCACTACATCAAAATCTACAATACCAATATTCCCTACTCCAGCTAATGCTAAATATAATGAAACAGGAGACCCTAAACCTCCAGCTCCTATTACCAAAACTTTTGAATCTAAAAGGGCTCTTTGCCCTCTACTACCTACATTAGGCATTATAAGATGCCTACTATATCTTTCCACTTGTGATGGATTTAATGGTGTTATTGACATTTTTTTCTCCAAAATATTATAAAAAAAAACCCCCTAAGTTGGGGGTTCGAACAATTATTAAACTATATTATCAATAGCTCGAACAAAGAGTATTGCAACAG
>PASM01000006.1 GCA_002711965.1 Chloroflexota bacterium
TTAGAGAGAGTTTTAAATGGAACTAATTCAAATGATTTAGAAATACAGAGATTATTAGTAGAACAGGCTAAAGAAAACTTATCAAAGTCTCAAATTACCGCTCTATTTGATGGCCAAATTTCTTCAATTAATTTCAAACAAGGTGAATTTATTACATCTGGCCAAAGCATTTTTACATTATCAGATCCTTCTACAATGCAAATGGATATAATTGCATCAGAAGCTGAGTTTGTAGAAATGAATCCAGGTATGTATGGACTTGTAACATTAGACTCAAAGCCTTTTCCGCCATCTATTATTCAAATTGAATCTATTTCAAATGTTCCAAATGTTACTCAAGGTATTGTGACATATCCTGTTCAAGCAAGATTTATTAGAGGGTTTGAAGTATTAACTGTAATGCAGCAATTTACGCCTTTACTAGATTCATTTTCAGGAATGGATTTAGATGCCATCCCTGGATTAGACTTAGGCACTATTCCTGGTTTAGATGGTATCCCAAGTATTGGAGCAATGACTGGAATGGGAGAATCCAATTCAAAAGAAAGCCCCGGTATGCGTAGAATGGGAGCTAATAATTCTGGAAATGCTGAAATTCAAGCTTTATTATCTACTTTGCTTTCAGGAGATCTTCCTGCTGAAGGAATGAATGGAACTGTGACATTACTTAAAGACTCTGTTCAAGATGTATTGATAGTCCCTTCAGAAGCTTTAATTTTCGAAAATGATAAAACAAATGTGATTACCTCAATTTCTGATGATCAAATAGATTACGCAGAGGTTAAGACGGGATTAACCGATGGCAAGCAGACAGAAATTTTAGATGGATTATCAGAAAATGATTCAATTTATATTAAAAGAATCGGGCAAATAATCGAAGATAAAAAGGAATCAACTAAATCTATTGATGAACTCACCAAAGGCAAACCTCCAATGCCAAAAGGTGGTAAAAAATGATCGAATTATCAAATATTTATAAAATTTTTGACACAGGCTTCAATCAGGTAAATGCTCTATCGGATATAGATATTAAGATAGAACAAGGTGAATTTGTAGCGATCAAGGGTCCTTCTGGTTCAGGCAAAAGTACTATGATGAACATCATAGGTTTATTAGATCGTCCAACAGCTGGAAAATATTTTCTTGGCAAAAATGATGTTTCTACACTTAATGACAATAAAAGGTCATTAATTAGAAGAAATTTTTTTGGTTTTGTTTTTCAGAACTATAATTTAATTCCTAGACTTTCTGCTCTTAGGCAAGTTGAAATGCCTCTAATATATAGAAAAGATAAAGATAAAAGAAAAAAATCTATTTTAGCCTTGAGTAAGCTAGGATTAGGAGACAGGATTTTTCATTCTCCTGTAAAACTTTCAGGAGGTGAACAACAAAGAGTTTCTATAGCTAGAGCATTGGTTGGTGAGCCAAAGGTGATATTAGCTGATGAACCTACAGGGGCTCTTGATTCAAAAACAGGAGAGGAAATAATTAAAATTTTCAAGTCACTGTCTGATGAAGGAATTACAGTAATTATGATTACTCATGATAATCTTGTTGCACGTAAAGCTGAGAGAATTATTGAAATGAAAGATGGAATGGTAGTTGAGGAGTAAAATTTGAATATTTTTGATGCAATAAATTTTGCCTTTAGATCTATTATTTCAACCCCACTTAGAAGTGGCCTTACTGCATTGGGAGTAATTGTGGGGGTAACTTCAGTAATAGTTCTTGTTTCTCTGGGAGAAGGAATAAAAAAACAGGTAGAAGAAGAAATTACCGCATTAGGAACTAATCTGTTATTTATAACAGCAAGTTCTGATGATTCAAAAACAGGGGTTTCTGGGGGAAGAAATTCAGGGATTTCGTTAACTTTAAGTGATTCAGAAAAACTACTAGAAAGAAATATTCAAGGAGTTAGAAATATAGCTCCCCAAATTGATTTCCCTGCCCAACTTATTGCTGGAAATTTCAACACAGAGGCTAACGTTTATGGAACAACTCCCGAATATATAGATGTCACATCAACAGAAACTTTAGAAGGCGAATTTATTACAAATAAAGATGTTGATACTAAAGCACTAAGGATGGTTTTAGGTTCTGAAATCGCTGAAAAACTTTTTCCAGAAGGTGATGCTGTGGGAAAAATAGTTAGAATGAGTCTTTTTAATAGGTTTGATTTTAGATTTTTTGTTAGTGGGGTCATGAAACCTAAGGGTGGTGAAGGAGATGATGACTTTTCTGTTTTTATTCCTGTATCCACAATGCAAAATAGAATAGCTTTCTTAAAAAATCCCACCGGAGATGTAGATGTATTTAGAATCTTAGTTAGATCTGAAGATGAATATGATAAATCTATGGTTTCAAATTTGCTTTCAGAAAACTTAAAAGAAATTCATGGTGTAGTTGAACCTGATTTTGAAATAACTAGTATGGATCAACTACTAGAAGCTGCGAATCAAGTTTCTGGTGCATTAACTCTATTTCTTGGTTCTATAGCTGGCATTTCACTTCTTGTAGGTGCGATTGGTGTTGGAAACATAATGCTTGTTAGCGTTACAGAAAGAACTAGAGAAATAGGAACATTAAGATCTATTGGTGCGACTAAATCTGATATTAGACTTCAATTTATTACTGAAGCTTTGACAATTTGTTTATTGGGAGGATTATTAGGAATAATAATCGGAATAATAATTAGCTTAAACTTAAGTGGCATATCTTTTGGAGGAGAAGATAATTTGACTGCAGTAATATCACTATCTAGTGTATTGTTAGCATTTGTTGTATCTTTTTTGGTAGGACTTATCAGTGGGGCATATCCTGCCTATAGAGCTTCTGAACTTGACCCTATAGAAGCTCTAAGAAGCGAATAATTTTTATTGTTTGTAAAATACATTCTGTAGACCAATTATATTATCCAATTTTTCTTCAAGAGATTTTGATGTATTTACGTTTGCAAAAGGTAAATTAAGTTTAACTTTTTCAGAACTACTTTTTACTATTATTGAAACAGGTATGTTTCCTTCATTATCAAGTAGGATTCTAGTTAAGTCATCCATAATATGTTTATTGCTTGAATGCTTTTCACTATCTACTGTTATGATTACTTCTTTAACAGCATTGATATTTTCATCAGTAATATCTTCAATTGGAGTTTTTTCGTTTTTCATGTTAGGTTTATATTCCTCCTTGGTGATTATTGGCGTTTTATTTGTTATGTTATTGGAAATACTTTCCTGATCCTCAAAAGAAAAAATTTCTCCACTGTCATACCATAGAGAATTTTCTCCATTTCGATTATTTATTTTTCCTTTTATTTTTGCAATAGGGCTATGAAGCCATATATCTACTTCGCTGATTTTATTTTGCCAAACCATTAAGTCAATAGGGCCGTCAGTAAGTTCTAGCTTTACAATCATAAATTCAGCACCTTTTCTAGATACTCTTTTCTCGTAAGACTTTACTTCGGCTATCAAAGTCTGAGGTTTGTTAATATCAATAGATTCGATTTGTTGTAAAGAAACAATTATGTCTTGATTAATTTCTTTTATCCTTATCATCTTTTTATGATTAGGGTTTTCAGTAAAAGAAATACCCATTATTTCTTGTTCCCAGTGCATTTTTTCATTATCTTTAGTGTAAGTATCACCAATTTCAATAACATTTACAGGGGTTTCAACCTCGTCTCCAAAGAGATCAAACATTGTGCTTTGATTACTATTCCTAAGTTTAGTTAAGCTATTTATTTGTATTAGAATCCTTTCTGCGGAGTCTAAGAGCCCCCCTCTGTCTCCAAAATCATCAAAGCTACCAGATTTTATTAGACTTTCTAAAATCTTTTTATTTATCCAAGAAGAGTCAATTCTTTTACAAAAATCACCTAAAGATTCAAATGGCCCGCCTTTTTCTCTTTCATCTATTATTTTTGTAAGAGATGCTGCACTTACATTCTTTAATGAGGATAGTCCGTAGCTAATTACCTTTCCTTTTTCTGCAGATAAAATAGTGAAAAATACATTTGAATTATTAATATTGGGTTTTATTATTTCTAGCTCTGTTTTTCTTATTTCATTTATACAGACCGAGATTTTATCTGAATTATTTATAGATGAGTTTAATACAGCAGTAAAATATTCTATCTTGTAATTTGCTTTGAAATAGGCTGTCCAGTATGCAATCATTGCATATGAAACACTATGAGCTTTATTGAATGCGTAACCAGCAAAAGGTTCTATTAACTCGAAGACTTCATTGCTGGTTTTTTCGTCAAATCCTTTATCAAGTGACCCTGAAATAAACCGATCTTTTTCTGCCTGCATAACCTCTTTAATTTTCTTTCCCATGGCTTTTCTTAATATGTCAGCTTCACCAAGCGTATACCCCCCAAATGCTTGAGCAATTTTTAAGACCTGATCTTGATAGACTATTATCCCATAAGTTTCGGACAAAATATCTTTTAGTGTGTCATGAGGATATGTGATTTTTTCTTTTCCATATTTTGACCTGATAAATCTATCTATATGTTCCATTGGCCCAGGTCTATATAGAGCAATCATAGCAGCTATATCTGAAATACTACTAGGCTTTAAATCTTTTATATATTTTCTCATCCCTGCAGACTCTAATTGAAATACCCCAAAAGTATCTCCCTTTGATAATAATTCAAATGTTTTATCATCAGACTTTGAAATTTCATAAATGTTGAAATCTTTTCCAGTTCTTTTTTCTATTAGTTCTATAGTTTTGCTTATAATACTTAAGTTAGTCAATCCTAAGAAATCCATCTTAAGTAAACCTACATCTGCTACTGCAGCCATTGCATATTGTGTTGTTGGAGGGGCATTTTCATCACCCGATGTTGATATTTGTAAAGGAACATCGTTTGTGAGATCTTCTTGAGATATTATAACTCCAGCAGCATGAGTAGACGCATGCCTGACTGTACCCTCTAATTTTTGAGCAAAATCAACGACCTTTCTATTATCAGGGTCACTCATTAATGTCTTAAATTCATCAATTTCTAGCGCATCTTTAATTTTAGTCCCTACTTTAGTTGGAATTATTCCTGCAAGTTTGTCTCCAACAGATATAGGTAAATCCAAAACTCTAGTTACATCTCTTACAGCAGCTTTAGCTCCCATAGTTCCAAATGTGATTATTTGAGCTATATGTTCTTTACCATATCTTTCGACACAGTATTTCATTACTTCATTTCTTTTATCATCCTCAAAATCCATATCTATATCAGGCATTTCTCGACGTTCTAAATTTAGAAATCTTTCAAAAACTAGATTATGTTCCATTGGATTGATTTTTGTAACTTCCAAACAGTAAAGTACTAGACTTGCTGCTGCAGATCCTCGAACTGCAGACAGTATATTTTTAGAGTTTACAAAATTAAAAATATCCCAACAAACTAAAAAATAATCAGGAAATTTACTCTTCTCTATGACCTCTAATTCATAGTCTAATCTTTCTATTAATTTAGGATCATTTTCGTTGAATCGTTTACTAAAACCTTTGTATGAAAGTTCTCTTAAATATTCCATAGAACTTTTGTTGTCAGGGCATTCAAATTTTGGGAGCAATGCTTTTGTAAAATCTATTTTAACATTACATCTTTCATTTATTTCTAATGTGTTTTCTAATCCTGATGGCAATTCTTTCCATTCTTCCCACATCTCTTCTGAAGACTTAATGTAATATGTGTCATCATCAAACTTGAATCTATTTGGATCATTTATATTAGAGTTTGTCTGTAAACACATTAATAACTCGTGTGCTAAATGATCATGCTTTTCTACGTAGTGACTATCATTGGTTATTACAATTGGGAGATTATTATTTTTACTAATTTCAATTAATTTTTGATTTATTGTTTTTTGATTTGGTACTCCTATATGATCCATTATTTCGAGATAAAATCTATCTTTGAAAACATCAGAAAACCATCCATAGGTATTTTTTATTTTCTCTTCATCATTACTTACTATAGATCTTGATAACTCTGATGAAGGGCATCCAGAAAGTACAATTATTCCTTCACTATGTTGCTCTAAGATTTTTTTATCTATCCTAGGTTTGTAATAAAAACCATTCAAATTAGAATGAGTTACCATTTTCATAAGATTTTGATAACCAGTTTCATTTTCAGACAAAAGAGTTAAGTGATAGGGGCTTTTTTCTTCATTATTTTTTTTTAAGCTATCTTCAATAGCGCAATATGCTTCCAATCCTATTATGGGTTTTATATCATATTTTTTTGAAAGTTTATAAAATTCTACAGCTCCATACATATTTCCATGATCAGTAATTGCTATGCCAGGTTGATTATTAGATTTTACTCTAGATACCATCTTCTCTAGATTGCTCATTCCATCTAATAAGCTATATTCTGAATGATTATGCAAATGTACAAATGAATTCAAATGAATCTCTTTTACTAAAATTATTGAAAAAAAATTGGGTTATTTAGAGAATAGAATTTTCGCACAAAATATTCATTAAATTTAGAGCTTATTTTTGATTAATTATTTTTTTTTAGTGAAATTACTAGAGGAATAGAAAATATCATTAAGAAAGTCAAAATATAGTAAGCATACTTATACTCACCTGTAAAATCTTTTGTTAGCCCAATAAGTAACGGAGATAATGTCCCGAAGACTGCTCCAACAGTATTCAATATTCCAACCATTGATCCATAATTTTTTCTTCCAAAATAATCTGCAGCTAATGTCAGTCTTAGTGGAACAGATGAACCAAATCCTAGTCCAAAAAATATTACAAATAATATGATTCCTAAATTTTTATCTAAATATTCAAATTCGTTTTGAGATCCTATTATACTTACGCCTAAAATTCCAAGAGTAAGCAATGTAAAAGAAATTGTTAGAAGTTTTTTTCTATCATATTTATCAGTTATAAACCCGACTATAACTCTACCTGAAATATCTCCCCACCAAGAAAGGCCTATAATTGTAGCAGCAAAAGTAGTTGTCAATCCAAATTCCTTAAATGAGGTTAGGTGAAAAAGGTTACTAGTAAATACAGATTGACTAATTCCAGCAGCTATTGCTAACTTCCAAAAATTCCCATTTTTCAAAGCTTCCTTAACTGAAAACCCTGTATTTCTTCCATCAATTGTTTCTTTAGAATTAGTATCTGAACTTGGTTTTTCTCCATCCGGATACTGACCATAATCCTCTGGGTCTCCTCTTAGAACCAGTGATGTCGGAAATCCTAGTATCCAAAATCCTAATCCTACTGAGAAAATCATATTTCTCCACCCAAATTCTTCTATTCCCAATACAATTAAAGGAATTGTTATTCCTCCGAGCCCTGCACCAGACATTAAAATTGAAATAGCCTTGCCTCTATTTTTTTGAAACCAATTTCCTACTACAGCTAGAAATATAATAAAAGTTCCAAAAGACATTCCTAAGGTTAATATGGTTATAGCGCAATAAAATTCCCATAAACTCTGCATTTTACTCATCCAAATGAATGATCCTCCAGTTAAAAAAATTCCAAAAGCCATAACTCTTTTTGGTCCGAATTTTTTTATTACTGTTCCCACAAATGGTGATATTAAGCCGCTTTCAGATCTTTGAATAGAAACTGCTGCTCCAGTTGCTGCTGTACTCCATCCGAATGTACTTAGAATAGCATCAAAAAAAGGAGGAAAGCCTCTCCAAAATACTGCAGAAGAATACCATTGTACAATTCCTGCACTAAAAACAATCCACCAACCATAAAATATATTTGGTTTTCCTATTTTAGAGGGCAATTATTCCGTATCCCCCATCAACAGGAATGATGCTTCCAGTTATCCCACTTGATAAATCGCTAATCAAAAAAAGAGCAGTATTGGCTACTTCTTCATGTGTAATGGGTCTTTTAATTGGAGATCTTTCTTCATGAGCCTTTCTCATTTGAACAAAGCCTGGTATGCTCCTTGCAGATAGAGAGGGAAGAGGCCCTGCTGAAATAGAGTTAAATCTTATTTGGCGAGGTCCAAACTCTGATGATAATTGTCTATTAATATTTTCTAACGCAGCCTTTGCTGTTCCCATAACATTGTAGCCTGGGTAAACTCTTGTGGATGCATCAAAAGTCATAGAAATAACAGATCCTCCATCTTTTGAAAAATATTTTGAAGCTTCTCTAGCTATTGTTACTAATGAGTATGAGCTAGTTTCTAATGCTAGTGAGAAGCCATCTTTAGACAAGTTAGAAAAATCTCCTCCTAAATCCTCTCTATTAGCAAATGCTACTGAATGAACTATGAAATCTATTTCTCCATATGTTTCATGAAACTTTTTCATAACATTTTTTACCTCAGATTCATTATTTGCATCACATTTGATTAACAATGAGTCATTATTTTCAAGAAGACCATTGATACTCTTTAGAAGTCTCTCGTCCAAATATGTAAAAGCCAGCTGAGCGCCAGCCTCCATAAGTTTTTCAGAAATCGACCAAGCAATAGATCTTTGATTTGCTAATCCAAAAATTATTCCTTTTTTATTCGATAGATCTATATTTATTGCCATTTATTTCCTACTTTCTATAATTTTCTGCATTTTCAACGGGTTCATATCCAATTTTATTATAGGCATTTTTTATATCCCAAAAACGCCATTTATTATTTGAAACTCCATAAAATATTTCAAACTCTAATTTAGTTTCTAAGCTTTTTTCTACTATTTGGGCTATATCTTTATGGGCTAGCCATGTTGCAAAATGTCTAATTGAATTTGTTGGGGTGTCTACTTTTTGAACTGTTCCAATTCTTAAATTGATAGATTCAATCCCATATTCTTCAAAATAAAATCTTCCCATTGATTCTCCATATGCTTTTGAAATTCCGTAGTATGAATCTGGACGAATTGGAACATTGTGATCAATTAGAGGTATATTATTATGATCAATTTTTTCATAATTTCCAGCTACAATTTGTTTATAGGGCTTATCATTTTCAAACATACCTACAGCATGGTTAGAACTAGCAAAAATCACTTTTTTAATTTTGTTTATTCTTGCTGATTCATAAACATTTCTTGTTGATTCAATATTATTCTTTAATACTAAATCCCAGTCAGAATCTACACTAACTACTGCTCCTAAGTGAATTGTTGCGAATGCTCCTTGAGATGATGATAAAACATCATCATAATTATTCATATCTCCAACAATAGTTGAGGAAGATTTAGATGTATTGTTAATATCTAAATTAACTATTTCGTACTCTTTTTTAAGGTGATTATTTAATATTGATCCTATTAATCCCGATCCTCCAGTAATAAAAAGTTTTTTCATGAATATCCCTTAAAACTTAAGAATCAAAATTTATAATTGATCTACCTGTTATCTTTCCATGTTGCAGATCATCACAAGCTTGATTAATATCTTGTAATTTATATTCTTTAGTAACTAGTTTATCTAGAGGGAATTTGCCTTCTTCATAGAGCCTAAGGTACATCTGAAAATCTTTATCTGGATAAGTTGCTCCTAATGATCCTCTGAATTGTCTTTGATGAAACATAAAGTGACCAGGATCTAATGTCATTTCTTTACCGGGCATACCAACCAAAACAGCCATTCCTCCGATATTTTCTGCTCCCGATCCTCCTCCTCTTACACTTGGTAAAATTTGTTCATTGGTAATTCTTAATCCAACGGTATCAAACGAGTAATCTGATCCCCCTGATGTGATCTCATGGATAGCTTCAATAGGATTTTCTTTTTTAGAGTTTATAGTATGTGTAGCTCCAAACTTTTTGGCAAATTCTAATTTATCTTCAGAGATATCAACCGCTATCCTTGGATAAGCTTCTAATATTTTTGCCATTATTAATGATGATAATCCTACTCCTCCAACTCCAAATATTGCTACGGATTCCTCAGGTCTAACTTTGGCAGTATGCAATACAGCCCCTGCTCCAGTTAGTACAGCGCATCCTACGATTGACGAATTATATTTATCAGATGATTTAGGTATCTTTACTACGTAACCAGATCTAACTAATACATGTTCACCCCATGTATAGGTTGCGCCATTAAGAGGAGCTTCGTTATAGGTTACCCCTGTTGGAGGAAAAACAGGCCTCCCTTTCAGAGGTTCTCTGTTTACCCAAGTTACAATTGCAAGGTCTCCTTCATCAAGATGTTTTACATCAGACCCCTTAGCTATTACAGTTCCTGTACCTTCATGCCCCAATAACGATGGAGTTGGAGACTCAGGATTATGCATTTGATGTAATTGACTATGACAAATTCCACTAGAATGTAATTTTACTATTACTTGATCTGGCCTAGGGTCTGGAATCTGAACGTTGTCTACAGTTAAGCTTTTTCCATATTCTGTGTGAATCGCAGCTTTACTTTCCATAAAAAACTCCATTTTAATTTGATTTAAATTTACTATGTTTTTTGATAATTTACTATTTAGAAAAAGCTATAAATTGATAAAATATTACTATGAGAACATTTTTATTAATAATCACAATTTTTTTGTTAACTGCATGTAGTCAGAATCAACTAGACGATGCTTTATTAGACGAGACTCCTATAACAGTAAATCCGATGGTAAATTTTAATTCTTTTATAGATGAGTTGCATGAATCTGAAAAAATATGTTTATATGAAAATTTTTCAGATGAAAAAGCTGCTATTGATTATTACTCTGATATTTCCTTACCTAATAATGAAATATCAGATTGCTTGTCTCAAAATACAAATTTCAGAATAATCCAAGGTGTTTTTCTGAACAAAAATATTGATTTGTCTCAAGATGAACTATCATGTATCAAATCAAACAATCTAAATGAAAAATTTGATTACTTGGGTAAATCTTTTGGTTCTCCTATTTTTACTTATTCTCTTGGTACTTTATTTTGTTTGAATGATATTTCAAGAACTAATTATAATGATTCTAAAAATGGAGACTTGTTTGATGGGGTGATAGAAAATAAACCGTTGTCATCAATCTTACCCAAAAATATTAATGCACTAGAGTGTTTTGCTGGGGGCAAAAGCAAGGACAATAAATCTTTAGAACGAACTAAAGAGGCTCTAGGATTTATATATTCAAGCGGAGGTTTGTTTCCAATTCAAATTTTTTCAGATCTTTCTAGTTTAGCTGAATGCATAGAAATCCCAAAGCAATTACTAGAAATTGGTCTTAATGAAACTTCTGCAGAGTGCCTATCTTCTAAATTAGGCAATATATTTTCAGATCCATTGAATCCATCCTTAAATGATCTTCCAAATGTAATTGTAGAATTAGATAGATGTAACATTGATGCTGAAGCTCTTTTAAGATATTTTGAGTTTGATATGCCAGAATCAGAAGGTATTGTACAAGAACAAAATATACCGGAGGAAGCTTTAGCTGATGAGAGATTTATTTGTTTTTCACAAAAATTAGATATAAGTGATGTTTTAGAATTTTTGTATACCAGAAAATTAACATCAAATGCGATTAGTTTAGCTAACGACTGTGGAATTACTAAAGAGGAAATTGAATCAATAGATCTTTCAGAACTTCTAGAAAATAATTAGTATAATTACGATATGAAAATCAATATCGATAAAAATTCTGATTTAGTCATAGCCGCAGATATTGGAGGTACTAACATCCGCGTTGCTTTGGTTGATTTGAGTGGAAAAATATTAGAAAAAGATAAGTTAGAATATAATCCGTCTTTTGGTATTGAAAAAGCTGCAGGGCTAATATCAGAAATGGTGTTAAAAATATCTGAAAAAGAATCTATTAAAGGCATGGGATATTCTTCTGCAGGTCCGCTTGATCAAATTACTGGAAAATATATCAATCCCCCAAACTTAACTGGGTGGCATGATAAATCTTTGATACCTCATTTAAAGAGAAATTTAGGTCTGCATGCTAAAGCTGGGCATGATGCAACATTGGCAGCGTTAG
This sequence comes from Chloroflexota bacterium, assembly GCA_002711965.1. The sequence goes on from PASM01000006.1 coordinate 11,939, forward strand.
CAGAAACAAAATTTGGAGAATTTTCTGGATCTAAAGATATTGTATATCTTACCGTTTCTACTGGTGTAGGAGCAGGAATGATATCAAATGGAAATATGATTCAGGGACATAATTGGTTTGCAGGCGAAGTTGGTCACATGATAACCAATCCTAACGGTCCCGGTTGTTCTTTAGGTTGCCCCGGTTGTCTTGAAGGGAATATTTCTGGCACTGCTATTGCAAGAATAGCAAAACAAAAATTTATTAAAAATAAAACTAGAATATTAGATAAATATTCTGATGAACAAATAAATTCTAAGCTTATTTTTTCACTTGCAAGCAATGGTGATTTAATCTGTCAAGAAATTTTGCTTGATGTAATAGAGAATTTAGGTAGAGGATTAGCTTCATTATTAGCAATACTAAATCCAGAAATGATAATTCTTGGAGGATCTGTTGCTGAGGCTATAAATAATAATTATTTTGATGATCTATTAAAAACTGTTTCGAAATATTGTATTAAGTTTTATAAAGATTCACCTCCAATTAGAATGACTAAACTAGGAGAGGACGCATCAATTTTAGGAGCATCAATTATAGCTCAAAATTAATCGTCTATATCCGGCTGATCAATTGGTTTTTCGTAGTCAGCTAATGACTTTATAGGATCGTTAATATCATCGTCAATTGCGTCTGGAGCCAAGAAAGAAGTTCCATCTGGATTTAGTGATCCCCATCCCTCTATCTCCCCAGCATTATACTCATCAAAATCTTTTACTTCATCTTTAAAGTTTTCTTCAGTATCTTCTTCGATATCATTTGGGTTGCTAGATGCCAATTCTTCATCAGATTTCATTTCTGCAAGTTTTTCCTTGCTTAGAGATACTATTTCAGGTTCGCTAGAAAATTTTAAATTATCTAGGATGCTTTTAGCGTATACTCCTCCTATGTTTGAAATTCCATTTACTGCTGCTTTTTGTGTTTCTAATTCTTCATCTTCTAGTAGTTCTTTTATTTGATCTAAATTTTCTTCACTTCCTAACAAACTTAATGAGAGACAAGCTTCAGATCTTATTCTAAAACTGTCGTGATCAAGTAGTTCTTCAATTAGGGGAATCCATTTTATATCCCCATTGTTACCCATTGAAATAATTGCACAAATTATATCTTCGTTATTTTTTGAACTAAATTTTTCTAAAATTAAATTTTCTATATATGAATTTTTTACAAAACTTAAACTTTGAATCATTATGCGCTTATTTTCATTAGATTTTGTTACTTTTATAAAATTTAATCCAAAATCTATTAGTCTATTTAATTTTTTATTTTTTGATATGTATTCATAAATCCAATTCCCAAATATAATAATCGCTTCTTTTTGTATTTCCTCATCTTTTTCGTGGGTTATAATATTTCTTATTTTTTGTAATGAAGCAACATTTGTACTTTTTGAAATATATTTAGTACTAATTTTCCGTATATTTTTATTTTTATGATCTAAAAAAAGAAATATAAAATCTTCAAAATTATATCCTTTATTTTTATCCTCAAAAATTATCATTTCATCTAAAATTTTTATGATCTTGTCATCTGAAAATTTAAGGATATTTTCATAATATTCTTTGTAGGTTTCAAAATTAATTTTTGAAACATCTATTTCATTTATCATGATGAAATCTCAACATTACTGGTTTGTAAATAAGGTAATTCTAATGATCCATAAACAATTTCATTCTCTTTACTAATACTATCTACATTGCTAAGAGCATCAAAAGAATTTCCTGAAATCATAGTATTTTTTACTCTCCCGACTATTTTTCCTTTTTCAATTTTATAACCAAGGGATATATTGGCACTAAAATCTCCTGAAAGCTCATTACCTTGTCCGGCTCCAAGGAGATGGTCTACTAAAATACCTTCATCAATTTGTTGTATCATTTTATTTATTTTAGTTTCTCCTGTACTCATTATGAGATTAGAAATACCAGGGAAGGTGTTGGAATGAACTGATCTTGACGCTGATCCAGTAGATTTACAGTTATATTCACTGGCAGTTTTTAAGTCGAAAATTCCTGAAATAAATTTTCCGTTTTTTATCAGTTCATTTAATTTACTAGAAATTCCTTCTCCATCATAATTTCTTGAAGATGTACTAAAATCTATGAGTGGATTATCTATAATTGTTATTTTTTTATCAAAAATTTCTTCATTTTCTCGATTAGATAATTTTGATAGATTTTTAGATAAGTTTGTTCCATTAAAAGAAACAAGTAAAGGTGCTAAAATAGTTTGATATAGTCCATGTGGAGTAAAAATTACAGGGCATCCTTTTTGAGGTGTTTGCTTTATATTTTGGGCTACTGATAAGTTTTCGATCAATTTATTAGTCAAGTTATCTATTGCAATATCCTCAATATTTTTTACAGAGCTAGTATAGTTATAAATATTTAACATATCGTTCCCATTGATTATTTGTGCTGATATAAAAAAACTTATACCTGATTCTTTTGATTCTAGACTTAATCCATTAGAATTCTTAAGAAATGATTTACCTTTGCCTAAATCAAACTCAGCATCACACAAAGCATCTGGGAATTTATCTAATATTTTTTTTATATTTTTATTTAACTTATCTATAAAAAAATTGTTATCTATAAAAAATTCTTCTTCAGAATAAATTTTAGCTTTATTTTTATTTTGTAAATCTTTAGGGAATTTTATGCTTGTTTTAGTAGGATATTCACTCAATTGGATGAAATTTGATCCAAACTTTTCTAAATCATAATTACTAGATGAAGAAAAAGTTAATCCTGATTCTTTTATTGCTCTGACCGCAAATCCCTTTGATTGCTTTATAGAAATTTCTTTTAATTTATTCGATTCAAATGCTATGCTTTTGTATTCATTTTCTTCTTCATAAATTTCATGCTCTTCAAAATGATTACTTAATAATTTTTCTAATTTTTCCATTATCCACTCGATACTAAACAGTTATTTATTCTTATATGTGGAGAACCGTTTGACACAGGTAAAGGACTTTGTCCTCCCTTTCCACAGCCTCCTCCTTGATTTATTTCTAGGTCATTAGCTATTCCATCAATGTTCTTAAGTGTGGTAAATAAGTTCCCTGATAACTTAACTGGTCTCAATGTTTCTTTTATTTCTCCATTTTCAATTTTATATGTTTCAGCTGAAGAAAATGTGAACATTTCATGTTCTGTCATTCCTCCATACCAATTTTTTACATATAAACCATCTTTTGTATCTTTGATAATGTCCTCTTTAGTATTATTACTATTCTCTATTATCGTATTTGTCATTCGAACTATTGGAGGGTATGCATAAGAAATAGATCTTGCATTTCCAGTAGGTTTTTCCCCTAATTTACTAGCAGTTTCCTTAGAATGTAATCTGCCTACAAGTATGCCTTCTCTTATTAATGGAGTTTTTGTGGAAGGGGTACCTTCGTCATCATATTCATATGAGCCTCTAAGATTAGGTATTTTAGCCCCATCTGTAATATTTAAATCTGAATTGCCAAATTTTTCTCCCAATTTTAATATTTCCTGTAATCTTTTGTTTTCATATACATTATCTGCCTCAGATAGATGGCCAAATGCTTCATGAACAAAAACACCTGCTAGTATTTGATCTAATATTACTGTAGTCTCTTGCCCAGTTATTTTAGGGGCCTTAATTAAACCTATTGATTTTTCAGCACATTCTAAAACTTTATTATCTAGATTTTCTACTATGGAAAAGTCTCCTAGAGAACCTATTGAGAATCCTGACTGAAGCATCTCATTTCCATCTGAACTATTCGCTGCTACTCTAAGTATTACATGAATAAAATTTTGTTCTATTTCATTTCCATCACTATCTGCAAAAACAACCTTTCTTTCAGTGTCTCCATATATAATTTCACATCCTTGAATTCTTTTATCATTTAGAATCAATTCTTTATAATGTTCTAAAAGGTTTATTTTTTCTGATAAAGAAATTTTCCTTGGATCCTTTTTGACCTCAGCAGGCAAGGCTACTTTTTGAGGATGGTTTTTATGAATTTCAAAAGCTGAATTTTGACTAAAATTTGCTAGTTCTATTGATTCCTTCATTTTCGAAGGAGCTAGATCTATTTCGTTAAAGCTAGTAAAACCCCATCCTCCTTTACTCATCGATCTGGCTGAGCCGCCAAAATGTGAGTTTATAGATACGTTTTCTCTAGATTTACCATTGTAATTAATTCTTGTAGAAACAGTTTCTTCAATTCTGATTTCTTTATATTCTGCATTTTTGAAATCCAAGGATTCCTGCATTATATTTTTATAATTTTTTTGCATTGGATTATCCTAATTTTGCACTTTTATTTAATTTATTTGCTTCAAACCATTCATAAGCATCGATTTTTTTTCCGCCTTGTTCTTTAATTCTTCCTATGATTAGTTTTTTCTTTCCTAAGCCCACACTTACTTTTTTATCATTTATTACTAATTTTTCTTTTTCATCTGTTAAAAAATTATCTACAAGTTTACAATCATAAAGAAACACAGTTCTAGAATCTATTTTAGTCCAAGCTCCAGGTTGAGGGTCACATCCTCTAATTAGGTTATAAATTACATCAGGATCTTTATCCCAATTTATTTCTTTTTTTGAGCACCAAGATTCATAAGTTGCTTTTTTTTCATCCTGTTTGATTTTTGGAGCATTGTTATCTAAGACTAGTTTTAATGAATCTATCATGGCATCAACTCCTAGAGGAAATAATTTATTGAAATATAAACTACCAGTTGTATCATTGGTTGATATTTCCACTTCTTTTTGCATCAAAATTGGTCCGGTGTCCAAACCATCGTCAGGCCAAAATATACTTATTCCTGTTTTATTATCTCCATTTATAACAGCCCAATTTATCGATGATGGACCTCTATGATTTGGCAAAAGAGACGGATGATATTGTATTGTCCCCTTTTTAGGATCATTGATAATTTCCATTGGGACAATATCTGTGACATACGCCATAACTAGGACGTCTACATCAAGTTTTTTAAACTCTTCAATAGCACTTTTAGAACGAAGTCTTTCAAACCTTAAAATATTCAAGTTATTTTTAATGGCATATTCATACAGCGGGTCTTTATTATTATTATGAGGAGTAAAAATTCCAACTATTTTACAATTATTCAATTTTGTAATCTCAGTTGCAACTTTTTCTCCAAATGCTGACTGTCCAATTATAGCTATGTTATTCATTAAAAAAATCCATCCTATAAAAATTTCTTATATTTTCAAAAGCTTGAACTATTTCAAACTGATTGAATTCATCCTTATTTTTTTTTTGCATCATTCAAATGCTCTAATAAAAAATATGCTTCAGCTTCACTTAACTTTTTATATTCTTCGTGCCTTTTTAATGTTTCTAATGAAACTCCCAAGTCATAAAGATTTTTATATGATTTTATTATTTTAACTATTCCAATAGGATATATATTTTCTCCATCGATTTCTTTTGGAGATTTAATTAATTTATTATCCAATAAATCCTTATAAAATAATTTACTTACGTTCGATAACTTAATTATCTCTTCAACCCTATAGTTTTCTTTAATTTGTGAAGAAATAGTATTTATTTTTCTCTTAATTAATTTGAGAGGGAATCCATCATTTTGTAACTTTTTTATTTCATTTATTTTTTCTAGATGAAAGACTGAAAAAATAGATCTAGTTTTTGAAACTTTTTTTGGGGGTTCTAGAATATTTAACCTAATGTAATAATTAATAGCTGAAGTACTAACGCCAGTTATTTTTGAAACTTCACTTATTGAATAGTCATTATCATTCATAGAATAAATTCTACATCATTATTTTCTAGATACTATAACTAATAAACTAGGAAGTACTAATACTGAAGATATCAGTGCAAGAAAAATCATAATTGCTGTTATTTGCCCAAAGCTTGCAAACATTGGCATAGGTGCAAAACCCATAATTGCAAAACCTATAATACTTGAAATTGCTGATCCCAATAATGCTATTCCTGTACCATTCAAAGTTTTTTGCAAAGCAACATCATATGAGCTTTTTCTTACTTCTGCTCTAAATCTTTGGGTTATATGTATAGAAAAATCTATTCCAACTCCAATAGAGATAGCGCCAATTGTAGCTGTTACTAAATTTAATGAATATCCGCCTATATACATAATTCCATATAACCAACTAACAACTAAGCCAATAGGCACTACTGTTACTAAGGCATATCTAATTGATCTGAATGTGATAAGAAGTACCATGAAAGATGCAAATGCAGCTATTGGGATAGATCTGTACAAAGAATTTGTTGCAGAAGATAGTTCTATATCTCTAACAAAAGGAGATCCAGTTATCCCATATTCTGTTATATAAGGTTTATTTTCTAGAAAATTTAATTCTTTTTCTAATTCATTTCTTGCAAGAGTAGTGATTTTTTGATTTGCAGAATCAGGGATCCCAACTCTAAAAACAGTTGAAAACTCATTTTCTTCTTGTATCAGTGTAAATTTAATTCTATTAGAAGAATAAAATTCTTCATTATTATCGTTTAGAAGTCCATTATTAATTAGATTCACAAAAGTTTTTTGATTTTCATTTCTATCATTTCCTGAAATATTTTTTTGATTAATTAAGGAAATTAGATTCGGTTCTACTAACAATAATTCTCCCATTTTGTCATGAGCCAAGAATTCTTTACTGTCTAAATTTTCTAATAAAGTTCTAATATCCTTTATTGCATCTGGGTTTGCAAGATCCCCTTTGATGTAGATAACTCCTATTTCACCGGTAGTATCTCCCAAGTGATAATCAAGCTTATCAAGACCTATTACAAATTCTGATTCTTCATTNAAAAAGTCTGCAACTTCAAATCTAGCTTCTAGCTTAAAGGCTAAGAAAGTAGAATAAGCGGTGATCAATGAAAAAATAAAGATTGTTATGTATGGTTTTTTCGCAAAGAAGATAATTATTTTACTAAACATTTCTTCAAATTTAACAAATATATTTTTTTTATTTAATTTTTCTTCTATTTCAATTTTCTTTTTAGATTTACTTACTAAATAAACTGGAAGTATTAAATAGACAATTAAGTTACTAAGTATCATTATTATTCCATAAAGAGGAGATAGAAGTAAAAATACGATAACTGACCCACCAGAAAGAGCCGCAGAACCCATAGCCTGTAGTGTCCATAAAAATTTATTTTTATTTTTCTTATTATCTATAGACTCTATTTTTGAAAGAATAAAAGGAGCATATATCCCTAAAACAACATAAGCTGCAAAAGTTGCCACTCCAGCGGCTAGTCCNAAATGAACAACTGATTCTATACCTGCAGTTATATTTGATAAGAAAGCNATAGCNTCACTTATGAAGGCTAATGTTAAAGCTGAACCTACTCCTCCAAATGCAATTATAAATTTTTTATCAAATGTAATATTTTTACTTTTTTCTTCTTGGTATCTTCTAATTGCATGAACCCCAAAATCTACTCCAAATGAGACCATAGCAATTGGAACTATAAAGTCAGCAATTAAACCTCCTTTTAAGCCAAGTAAAAATGATATTCCTTTTAACCAAATCATTAAGGTTGATAGTCCTATTCCAACAAGAACCACTGCCCAGTAAGATCTTAAAGAAAGCCCAACTACAGCAACCGCTGCAATTACAGTTAGTGTTATAAATAAAGCTGATTCAGCTCCTTGTCTTTCACCTTCTGTGTTAACATCTAATGCTATTCCCCAAACTTTTAATGATTTCATTTCTTCTTCTAGAAGAGATAATACATTATTGTTAAATTTTTCTTTATCAAGAGTATTTTTATCTCCACCAAGCGCTACTCTTTGAGACCCTCCCCCTAAAGATTCGTTGTTTCCAAGAACAACTATTAGCATTGCGGGTGAGGTCCACCAATCAATTTCATTTCCATTTATATTTTTCTTTTCTATGTTTGAATGAATACTGATATTTCTTTTAATATCTTTTATTTGNTCTCCTTTGAGCAGGCTGGAGATAACTTCTTTGACNTCTTCATTTGAGGCATTCTCAAGGCTTTTATTATANTTTGGATTTAATAGCAAAATATTATTCACAACATCTGCTAATGTCAGTATTCCATTTACCTCTATTGAGGTATCTGAATCTACATAGCTAAAAAGATGATTTTTAGGTTCAACTGTTATAGGAGAAAGCTCTTTTTTTGAATCGCTTAGTCGTAATTTTTCTGAGGCATTAAATATCTCAAGTAAGTATTCCTTAGAAAGAATATCTTTTCCTTTAGGCGCTTCTAGTAAATATATTGCAAAATGAACTTCGTCTGAAAATTTTTGAGATATTTCTATATCTAGATCTATAACAGGATCTTTAGGAGAAGTTGATGCATCTCCACGATATGGTATAAATGAGTAAGATAATGCTAATCCTACTGTTATAAGTATAAAAAATATAAATAACTTTTTGGGGTTATCAACGAAAAACTTAGAAATTTTTTCATAAAAATTCATTATTTAATAATATTATATGAATAAGATTTTTATGCATCTAAACAAATAATGTTAAATATATTTTCAATTCGATCAAAAAAAATTTATTATGGGTGGTTAATTGTTGGTGTTCTATTTCTTTTCAACGTAATTGGGATTGGAACTAGACAAGGATTTGGAATTTTTGTTGATATATGGGGATCAGAATGGGAAGTGAATGTATCATCTATTAGTTTGGCTGCAAGCATAGGTTGGCTAGTTAATGGATTGGCAAATCCTATAATCGGCCAATTATCTGATAAATATGGACCTAAGATTGTGATGGTTTTCTGCTCTATAATTGTTTCTCTTAGCTCAATATTAGTTGCTACTTCTTATAATGTTTTCACACTCTCTTTTTATTATGGGTTTTTGATTTCATTTGCCACTGGAACAGGAGGTCCTTTGGGCATTATTCTTTCAAAATGGTTTGCGAAAAGGAGAGGAGTAGCAATGGGTGCTGTTATGGCTGGAGGTTCAATAGGGAGTCTGTTTTTTATCCCATTATTGACTTTTATTGCTATAAATTATAGCTGGCAATTAGCATGGATTATCGTTGGTTTATTTGGACTTATACTTGTTGTTCCAACATCTATAATTGTTTTGAAAAATGAACCTAGAGATATTAATTTGACTATTGAAGATTCTGATCAAGAAGGCAATCACTCTTCTAAAGAATCAGGCCCCTTGTGGGTAGATAAATGGACAACTGCTTATAACTCAAAGCCAATGTGGCAACTATCAATAGGATATTTTGTTTGCGGAATTACTACTGCTTCTATTTCTGTGCATTTTATAAAATGGGCTATTTCAGAAAACATTTCAACTTCTGAAGCAGCATTATCTTTTGGAGTTTTGAGCGCAGTGAATGGGGTCTCAGTTTTTTGTTCAGGTTATTTCTCAGACATTTTTCAAAGAAGGATAATTTTGGGTCTTGTTTATGCTACTAGAGGGATAGCATTTCTTGCATTATTGCTTTTAACTGGTCAATTAGCATTATGGGCATTCGCAATAGTTGGAGGTATGTCTTGGTTGGCAACTGTACCACTTACAACTGCTTTGACATCAGAAATTTACGGTCAAAAAAGACTTGGATCTTTAGTTGGTCTGATAAATATGTCTCATCAACTAGGAGGAGCTGGAGCTGTACTATTATTTGGAATGGTATACGATATTTTTGGAAATTATGACATTGGATTATGGGTTGGAGTTGTATCTCTTCTAATTGCTTCAATTGCTTCTTTCTCGATAAGTGAAAAAAGATTTTCATCCAGATTTCATAAAAGACTTGCAAATTAAATGTTTCTTAAACCATTAAAGCAATCCGAAGNATTAAATCATCATGGGGATTCAATAAATCCTGATTTTGCAAAATGGATAACAGATTTTATATCTGGATTTTCTGAAAATTTATTAATTGCAATTTTTATAATTGGATTAGTTTTATTTTTTACTTTATATGCATTTATTTTGTTTTTTTCTCGTAAAAAGTAAAATATCTTAAGTATTTAATAACTAAAAAACTTAAAGGAGAAAATGTGACTAGTCAAAATGAAATCACTGCAGCTTTGGATGATGGAACTGGTGATTATATTGTTCAACAAATTCCTTTCCCAAATATTTTTAATGGAGCTGCAATCGTAAATATAAAATCTTCAGGAATTTGTGGATCTGATTTACATATGACTAATGAGAGATCGGAGCCTCAAGTAGTTCCAAGTGGTCATGAAATTGCTGGAGTGATAGAAGAGTTGCCAAAAACATATTCTGGAAATTTAAGAATAGGGGATAGAGTTGCAATAGATAATATAGGTGCAGGAAAATCTTGTAATAATTGTTATTTTTGTAAGTATGGTCAATTTAGGCATTGNACGAATCCCGCTGAAGAAACTGGTGGCGGATTTTCTCAATACATTACACGTAGGNCCAATGGATTATTTAAAATTTCTGATTCAATGGATTGGAAAGACGGTGCATTAGTTGAACCAATGGCTGTCTCAGTACATGGATTTAGATTTGCGCAGTTTTTACCCGGAGAAAGTGTAGCAATTGTAGGGTCTTCTACNATTGGTCTATCTGCAATTTCAGTAGCAAAATACTTTGGAGCTAAGACTGTTATTGCTTCAGCAAAATATCCACATCAAGCAGAAGCTGCAAAAAATATGGGAGCTGATATTGTTGTAGGAGCAGAACCTGGAGAGCTTGAAGAAAAATGTTTTGAAATATCTAATGGAATTGGAGTAGATGTTGTTGTAGAAACAATTGGAGGTACATCAGCAGGACCGTTAGTCCAGGCTGCAAAATGTGTTAAAAATACAGGTAAAGTGATAGTATTAGGCGGGTTTAGAAATCCTGTAGAAATAGACTTTTTGCAACCGATGATCAAAGAGATAAGTTTTATTCCAGCCACTTGTTATGCAAATATAAACGGGAAACATGATTTTGAAATTGCTGTAGATATTTTATCCTCAGGAAAGCATCCATATAAAAAAATAGTTACTCATGAATATTCTTTAGAAAAAATCCAAGAGGGATTTAAGGTTGCTTATGACAAAAATTCAGGATCAATTAAAGTTCATATAATCCAATAAATTTTATCTTTTAGANACTATATTTATAAGCCTTCTAAGTGTAACGCTCCATATGATTACTGAACTAATTGCTATTGATAAAGGTTCACCAGGGACCCCTCTTCTCCAATCATCGATATCTTTTACTGAATCAAAAAGGATAAATTTATACAGTTCATCGATTGTTCCTACTAATGCTGTAATAGAAATTAGACCAAAAAAAACAGTTCCTGCAAAAACTAAAATTTTGAACATAATATCATTTGTGTTACTTTGATCATTTGAAAGATCATTCCTTTTTTGAAGAAATACATGGACTAAATATATAATCCCACTAATTATTGCAGTTGTAATACCAGTAAAAAGACTTGCCTCTACACTTCCATCATACATAAGGTTAGTTTTTGGTATTTGTGATCCATTAATATTTTCTGTTACATTAATCATTTCATAGCTAAANCTAGATCCAAATAATGAAGCAAATATGCCTTGTAATATTCTAGAAATTCCTGCTAGACAAAAAACCCCACCAGAAATAAGCCTTACAAAATAGAAGTAACCATTCAATGATAAATCGAAACTAATTTTTACACCTGAGTTTTTTAATGAATACCCAATAAGAAAAATAACTCCAGATATAATAAGAACTGCAAATAAAATTCCAATTGCTACACCTATAAAATCAAACATACTCAATCTCAAGCTACTTTATGTTATGAATATTATACTATTACGTAATAATTTATAATTGAGATATAAAGATTTTTATTATAGTTTATGATGGCTTATGAAAAAAAACATTAAAGTTATTGATGATAAGAATAAAATAAATGATCCTTGGGAAGATTATATTAATCAAGGTTATGACAATCTGAGTAAATTTCAAAAAATACTTAGATTGAGTGTAATTTTTTCTATTATATTGATTTTATTTATAATTATAATTGGATATCTTTTAGTAAAAACTGGTCAGTGGTAAATTGAATGGATATTTTAACTCTTAATATAATTATTTTTGCAATTAGTGCTGTTTCTACAGTTATCTTTGGTAGTTATTTAGCAAAATATGGAGATGTATTAGCATCAATAACTGGATTAGGNCGCTTATTTATAGGAAGTATACTTGTAGCATTAGCAACATCTCTTCCTGAACTATCCGCTAATATATCTGCAGTGTTATTAGATCCTCCAAACCCAGCTCTTGCACTTGGAGATATACTTGGTTCAAACATGGTCAACATGCTTATATTTTGTTCAATTGCACTTCTTTTTGGTGGCAAAACTGTAATTGATCAAATATCAAGTAGCCAAATTTATCTTGCAGCACTGGCTACATTTATGACTGTAGTTGTTTTACTAGTTACTTTTNTAAATTTTTCATATTCTTTCTATAATGTAGGTTTATCTTCATTCATTATTTTTATNTTTTATGTGATAGGACTTAGATATACATATAAGTTGAAACCAGACGAAGAAATAGAAGAGGACGATTCAGATATCACACCTTTCAAAGCTTGGTTTTATTTTATTCTTATTTCAGTAGGNGTTGTTTTTTCTGGATATTTTTTAGCTTATAGCGTAGATAATATTTCTCATGAAACAGGNGTAGCATCAAGTACCTTAGGCATAATTGTTTCATCCATAGTTACTTCCATGCCTGAAGCTTCATCATATATAGCTTCTGTAAGAATGAAGGCTACTGACTTAGGAGTAGCAGGCTTATTTGGAAGTTGTGTATTTAATGTGACTATTATTTTTTATACAGATATTTTTTATGTTGGAAACATAATTGAGCAATTTGAAAGTGCTCATATAATTGCCACAATAACAGGACTTTTATTGATATCAATTTCTGCATTATTGATATTTTTGAAAGGTAATTTACCTGGATATATGAAAAATGCTTTTCTTGTTGTTTTAGTTCTAATATATATAGCAGGAATCTTTTTTATAACCACATAAGTGCTTATATTGTAAAATCTATTATTCCTCTACCATCTTTTCCATTCTCTAGATCTTTATATGCTTCATTGATTTTATCTAATGGGTATTTTCTTTCTATAACAGAATTTATATCTAGTTTACCTGTTTTATAAAAATCAATTATTCTTTCAAAAGTTACATGAGGAGATACTGATCCATAGTATGAACCCACAAGAGTTTTATGATCTCTTACCATATCAACTAAATCTATATTTGCGGTCATTCCCATTGGAGCGAGTCCAATAATTACACCAGTTCCTCCTTTTTTCAAGGATTTCATCATCTGTTCTGTTGTAATAGAACTTCCAAAGGCATCAAATCCAAAATCTACGCCCTGTCCATTTGTAATTTCTTGAATTTTTTCTTGAACATCGTCAGTTTTAGAATTAATTGTATGGGTTGCTCCAAATTTATAACTAAATTCAAGTTTGCTATCTAGTATATCTACCGCAATAATTTTAGAAGAGTTCATTATTTGACCACCCAATATAGTGTTCAGTCCTACTCCTCCTGTACCAAAAACGGCAATAGTTGCACCAGGGAAGATGTTTTTTTGATTAATTACTCCCCCTACCCCTGTAGTAACAGAGCACCCAATTAAGCATGCAACATCTATTGGAACGTCATCATCTATCTTGAAACATGCATTTTCAGGGATAACNATTTCTTCAGCAAAAACTCCTAGTTTTGCCATCTGATGAATTTCTTCATTTTTTTCATCTTTTAATCTAAATGTTCCATCGTATTGCTTAGTTCCTGTAAGCCTATTAGTGTCACATAGATTCCCTAATCCATTTCTACAAGAAACACACGATCCACAACTAGCTACAAAAGATAAAATACATTTATCGCCTTTACTTACAGATGTAACATTTTCTCCAATATCTTCTATTATCCCAGCACCTTCGTGACCTAAAACAATTGGCATTGGGAATGCTGTTTCACCTTTCATGATATGGTGATCTGAAGCACATACCCCAGCAGCTAACATTTTTACCTTAACTTCATTGCTTTTTGGAGATTCTTGNTGAAGATCTTTTATGATCATTGGCTTGTTNGCTTCATATAGAACTGCTGCTTTAACCATAATTATTTTCCTTTATTAGGCTTTATTCTTACAAAAATAAAACTGATTATTGAAATTATTAAAATCAATTCTACAAGATTAAATGCTAAAGTATAAGTTTTATATCTATCAAAAATTATACCTGANAATATAGGCCCAATAATTATAGGTAATGCTATTGGCATATTGATAAAACCAAAAATTGAAGAATATTTTTTCAATCCAAATAATTCAGTTGTAATTGCAGGACCCAATACTCCCATAGCACCAATTCCTAAGCCCATCAATGAAGATCCAATCCACATTAACTCTTGTCTGTCAGCAAGGACAAATTGTATCCCAATCATTTGGAAAATTACTACAATTATTAAAATAAACCTTGATGGAATCAAATCGCTTAGCCAACCACTTATTAATTTACTTATAACCGCAAATATTCCAAATGCGGACATCATAGAGGAAGCTAAACCAACATTCACTCCTTTAGCTACAAAATGAGGGACCAGTTGTATTACAACTGTGGTTCTAGCAAATTGTTGTAAAGTCATTCCTGATACTAAAAACCAAAAAGCACTAGTTTTGATAGCTTCTGATAACTCATAATCTTTTTCAGAGCCTTTTTTTGCTTCATTTTTATTGCTAGATTCAAAATCATGATTTTTATCATCCCTTATAAATATAAGAACTAAAATAAGTACAATAAATGTTGATATGCCTAGAGCATAAAAAGCAAATCTCCAACCTGATGCGAGAATTATAAAGGTCGCAATAGGTACAGTTACAACTGCTGAAAAATTATTTCCAGCCATTGTAAAACCGATCATCCTTCCTCTAATTTTTGGGAACCATAANCCCATAAGTTTACCNAGAGGAAGCTGTGTAGCTCCAGGAATCCCTACATATAGTAGTATGCTTGATACATAAAGTTGCCATAAGTCACTCATAGAGCCCCTCATAAAGAAACCTAAAGTAACAAGTAATAAAGAAAGTGACATTATTTTAGTAGATCCAAACTTGTCTAAAAACCTCCCTGCTACAGGGGCTATAAACGAACTGGCTATACCTAAAGATAAAGATAAGTTAATTTGAGTTCTTGACCATCCGAATTCTTCTTCTAAGGGAATTACAAAAGCCTGAAATGCATATTGTACAAATCCTATGGATGTACCAACAGAAAGAAATGTAGTTCCTGCAACAAGCCACCTTCTGTATTGATAACTAAATAAATTAAAACTCATGTTCTTATAATTAGGTCTTCCTTAATTGTTACACCAAGTCCTGATCCTTCAGGAACTTTGATTTTTCCATTAATTACTTCTGGGTTTTCATTGAAAATATAAAATTTATGTTTATAGCTACTTAAAGGAGGGTCATTTAGCATTTCACAATAAGGGGCATTTTCCCAAGTTGAAAGAAGATGAATATGAGCAATAACTCCAATATCTCCTCCTCCATGATGCGGAACAATTTCTTTATTATGTTTTTTTGATAAATCTCCAATTTCTATAAGAGGAGAAATTCCTCCCAAAACCATAGATTCGGGTTGTAAAATATCATAAGCATTCTTTTCAATCATTTCATGAAAATCTGACACTACTGTATTATTTTCTCCTCCAGCAATCTTTGTTTTTTTCATTGATACTAGTTCAGAAAGTTCTCTNTAATTAAATCTAGGCCTTGGTTCTTCAAGCCAATAACATCCAAGTTCATGCATTGCTTCATTTGTTTTTTTTGCTCTATCCATATCCCAAATCACCCCAGGTTGCCAAGGATAACTTGATTGTGCTTGATTTGCGTCAACTAAAATATCTAATTTTCCATTAGTTTTTGATACTATTTTTTCTATAGTTTCTATATCTTTTTCATAATCATTATGATGTAACCTAACCTTTATAGATTTCCATCCTTCTTTCAATAAATTTTCAGATAATTCAGCTCTCTCATCTGGATCTGAAAGAATAACAAAACTTGAATAAGGAATTAAATAATCTTTTTTCTTGCCTAAAATCTCTGAAATAGACTTCCCTTCTATTTTTCCTTTTAAATCCCACAAAGCTATATCTATTCCAGCCAATCCATTATATGGAATATTTCTAGTTTTATAGATCAAATACTTAAAATGACTAATCACATCCACAGGACTTTTTCCAACTAAGTATTCTTTTGCATCATTCAAAATTGATTGATCACATCCAGGTCCTATTCCAATAGTTCCATCATCTAATTCAATTTCTGTAAATGTTGTTCCTCCGATATTTGATTTTACTGAACTACCGGGACTCCAAGCTGGTTCAACATCTCCCAAATATTCTACTAATTTAGTTTTAGAGAGTCTTAAGTCTTTAATTTTCATATTTTCCTCTATACAAAATTTTTTTTTATTGGATATGATAATTTTCAAATGTTATATAAATTACAAACACTAAACTATACTCTAATGGGACAGAATTATGAAAATTAAATCAATCGAAGCTTTTACAATCGAATTAAAACCNAATATAAAAACTAAACCTAGAGTTCCTAAATCTAATGATCCTTATGACACTAGAGGAATGGTAAGCCCAATGAATAGATATCCAGGTATCCCTAGGTCTGAATGGACTGCTAATTGGAAAAGAACGGCATGTATAGTAAAGGGTGAAGATGGAACTTGGGGGTTTGGATTTACCCTATATTCAGGTGTTACTGAGTCAATAATAAATGATCACTTGGCTAAAATTTTAGTTGGTAAAGATTGTATGTCTACTGAAATGCTTTGGGATATTATGCAGCAATCAACAATTCCATATGGTACATCTGGATTATCAAGTTTTGCAATAAGTGCAGTAGATAATGCTATTTGGGATCTTAAGGGTAAAGTTTTAGATAGGCCAGTTTATGAAATTATTGGAGGGCCTCAAAAGGATAAAATATTTTGTTACGCAAGTAATACTAGTTTTGAATATGGGACTAAAAATAGCATAGAGTGGTTCTTAGAATTAGGATTTAAAGCCGTAAAACTCTTTTTAAGAGAAGGGCCAGAGAGTAATCTTGAAGGAATAAACAGAGCTGAAGAGTTAGTTGCTTCAACAAGAGAACAAGTGGGACCTGATGTAGAAATAGCTGTTGATGCATGGATGTCCTTAAATAATGAGTATGCTGTTAGGTTAGCAGAAGCATTAAGGCCATACAAAATTAAGTGGATGGAGGATTACTTAAATCCAGAAAATCTAGATGGTTATCAAAACTTAAGAAATAGAATACCTTGGCAAACTTTAGCAACTGGAGAACATTGGTATTCATTGTATCCCTTCGCTGTGGCTGCTAGTAAAGGAATCGTAGATATTTTTCAACCAGACTTGAATTGGGTAGGNGGAATAACAGCAGGAATAAAGATTTGTCACTTAGCAGAAGCGCATGGTCTTTCAGTAATTCCTCATGCTAGTACAAACTATCCATATGGACAACATTTGGCTTTTTCTATGCCATCAGTGCCTTGGGCAGAAAGATCAGAAGGAGTTTCTCCTCCAGGAGTTCCATTAGAAGAAATGGTTTTATTACCTGGAACACCTACAATTAAAGATGGCTATATTATTCCATCAGATGCTCCTGGTTTTGGGTTAGAAATTACAGAAGACTGGCTTAAGGAAAGAGCGGTTTAGTTAAAATTTAATATTTTTATATGACATTTCAAAATAATTGATATATTATATTTTTCTAAACAAGGTTTATTACAAATGAAATTATTGGAGAATTAAATGAATAAAGTAAAAGAGAATTTAAAGGCAGGAAAAACAGTAGTAGGCTGTGCAGGATCCCCTTGGGTAGAAAATATGAGCATATTAGCTGATTCTGATTATGATTTTATATTATATGACACTCAGCATTCACCATTTATGGTAAAAGAATTTATTCCAGCTATTGCTTCAATGGCGGGTAAAAATGCTNCTCCTATAGTGAGAGTAAGCGCAAATCAACCAGATCTTATATGTTTTGCTTTAGACGCAGGAGCTAGAGGAATAGTTGTTCCA
The DNA here is from genome assembly GCA_002711965.1 of Chloroflexota bacterium. Next base: position 30,093 of record PASM01000006.1, read on the forward strand.
ATGGTNAATACAAAAGAAGAAGCTGAGGCAATGGTCAGAGCTTGTAAATATGCTCCATTAGGAGATAGAAGTAATGCNGGCCTTAGAGGTGATTGGGGANTAGACGTTAAAGAATATTCTACAAAAGAAAAATATAGAGAATATTTAGATATGTATAATGATGAAGTTTTGATTGCTCCTATGATAGAAACTCAACAAGCTATTGACAACATAGATGAGATTTTAAGTGTAGACGGTATAGATGTATTGCTTATTGGTCCTTCTGATTTATCTATAGAACTTGGAGTTTCATTAGATTTTGAATCAAGTGAATACGAAAAAGGTTTGGATATAATTGCTGAGGCATGCAAAAGACATGGAGTCGTACCTGGAATGTATTTTATCCCTCCAACTATGGATCCTAACTTTTTTGTAGATAAAGGATATAAATTTTTCACAATGCCATGGGGTAATTGGGCAACTCAAGGAATTTCTGAAGGATTAAAGTCAATTAAAAGATAAAAAATAATTTATCTAACATTGTTTTAAGAATTTAGACCAGTATCAGTAGTAATAATCATCAGCTAGATAAGGAATTACTCTATAGAATTGAATTCTACGATTAAAAAACCGTAGAAAAATATGACTTCTTTTTTAGATTACAATTTAGCTGATGGTTTAATTAAATCATTAAAATATTTAAAATTTCATAAACCGACAGAAATTCAAGAAAAAACTATACCAATTGCTTTAAAGAACAATGACGTACTTGCAAGTGCTGAAACAGGTTCGGGGAAGACTGCTGCATACCTGATTCCGTTGATACAAAAAATAACTTCATCACCAAATACTTATGGTTTAATTCTTGTTCCTACTAGAGAATTAGCAAAACAAGTAGCAGATGTTGGAATTTCCCTCAAAGGATACAAAAGTAAAATTTTAATAACTCAAGTTGTGGGTGGAGCAAGCTTAAACAATCAGGTTTCTCAATTAAAAAAATCTCCAAAAATAATCATAGGAACCCCAGGAAGAATTAACGATCTATTACTTAGGAAATCTTTATCATTGAAAAACTTTAATTTTCTTGTTCTGGATGAAGCGGACAGAATGTTGGACATGGGTTTTGAAGACCAAGTTGAGAAAATCTTAAAATATTTACCTAAAAAAAGGCAATCCTTACTTTTTTCAGCAACAATACCGGAGAGAATTAAAAAACTTTCAACAAAATATTTAAANTCACCTCATAGAGTAGAAGTTAAAGAAAATAATGTTATAAAAACTCAAATTACTCAAAAAATCATACAAACCACACAAGAAAAAAAATATGATGAATTACTTGATGAAATAACAGAAAGACGCGGTTCAATTTTAATTTTTGTAAGGACAAAATACTTAACTGAAAAATTAAAGAAGAGGTTGAAANAAGATACAGTCAAAAGTTTGGCTCTTCATGGAGATCTAAGACAAAACAGAAGAAATAGAGTGATAGATGATTTTAAAAAATCTAAATATAGAATACTTATTGCTACTGATATNGCTTCAAGAGGCTTAGATATTCCTCATATTGAACACGTAATAAATTATGATATGCCTCAAGTTCCTGAAGACTATATTCACAGAATAGGTAGAACAGCAAGAGCTGGTTCAATTGGAGAAGCTGTCAGTTTTATTTCTCCTAGAGATGCAAAAATGTGGAAAATAATAGAGAANCTTTTGGATAAAACCAAAAATCCTGACAAGAAATTTACCGAAGAAAAAATCGAAAAAAAACCAAAAGAAAATAGATTTAAAAAGCGAAGAAGAAATTCCAGAAAATACTATCAAAGATCTAAAAAATAAGTCTGTTACCAACTTTTCCTGATTTATTACCCAATTGTTTAAGTGAGATTTTTTTTAATTTNAACTCAGAAGTTTGGTACCCCGTACCGGATTTGAACCGGTGATCTCCTGCGTGAAAGGCAGGCGTGTTAGGCCACTACACCAACGGGGCATATTAAGGGTAAATAGGCAAAGCTCCTATACCCATTGTTTCTTCAAAACCTTGCATTAAGTTCATGTTTTGAATAGCGGCACCTGCAGAACCTTTTACAAGATTATCCAAAGCGCTAATAACAACCAAAGTGTTTGTATCTTCCCTTACATAAGGATATAAGTATACAAAATTTGATCCCCAAGTGTGCTTTGTTGCAGGAGGTGCATCTACTATTTTAATGAAAGGTTCGTTTTTGTAAAATTCTTTATATAGGTCAACAACGTCTTTTTCTTTGATTTCTTTTTTTAAAGTTGCGTAATTGGTACCTAAAATACCTCTTGTCATTGATACTAAGTGAGGCGTAAATAATACTTTNATTTTATTATTAGATAAAAAATTCAGCTCTTGTGCCATTTCAGGTTGATGTCTATGACCTTTAGTTCCATAAGCCGCACAATTATCATTTAATTCTGAAAATCCAAAAGCTTCTTTTGAAGTTCTTCCTGCTCCTGATATTCCTGTTTTTGAGTCAATAATTATCAATTCTTCTATTAAATTATTACTAACTGCAGGAGACATAGATAATATTCCTCCAGTTGGAAAGCAACCTGGGTTTGCTACTAATTTACTTGCTTTAATTTCTTTTCTGTGGAGTTCAGGAAGACCATATGTTGATTGTTCTATCAACTCAGGTCTTGGATGAGTGATATCATACCAATTTTCATAAGTAGATAAATCTTTTAGTCTAAAATCTGCTGATATATCAATAGCAGGAATTCCACTATCTACATATTGAGACAGTTTTTCNGCACTTGCTGCGTGTGGTAAAGCTGAAAAAACAAAATCTATGTTATCTGATAATTCTTCTTGAATTTTTATATTAGTTTTTTCCAAATGAGGAAAAACTTCATTTAAATTTAAACCTGCTTTACTTCTTCCTGTTGCAGATGCAAGATGTAATTCTGGATGTGAGTAAACGAGCCTAGCAATCTCTGCTCCAGCATATCCAGTTATATTTATAATCCCGACGTTTAACATAGCAATAAATAATTTATAAAATTTAATTTTATCTTAAATTTTAAAAGTTTAGATGAATGGTTTTATTCAACTTGCATTTATTACTAGGCTTTGTTTACTTTGAATGGGTTTTTTCTATTAGGAAAGCAAGTCCTACAAATTTCACATATAGTTCCATCGCATCCTCTAGCTGTACAATTGGACCTTCCGTAATAAATAAATTGCAAATGTAATTTATTCCAGCTTTCTTTTGGGAATAATCTTTTTAAGTCTGTTTCAGTTTTATTTACATTTTGCCCATTGGTTAATCCCCATCTTTGAGAAAGACGATGAATATGCGTGTCTACAGGGAATGCTGGATGTCCAAATCCTTGAGACATTACTACGCTTGCTGTTTTATGTCCTACTCCAGGTAAACTTTCTAAATCCTTGAAGTTTTCAGGAACAATAGAATTGAATTTATTCACTATTATTTTTGATAAATTAGAGATGTTAGAAGATTTTTGAGGAGCCAANCCGCACGACTTAATTATATTTTCTATTTTTGATGGATGTATTTTCATCATTTTGACAGGAGTATTTGCTAAATCAAACAATTCTGGAGTAACTTTATTTACTCTTTCATCAGTACATTGAGCACTTAACAATACTGCTATTAGTAACTCAAATATATTATGATGCGATAAAGGGATTGGAGTTTCGGGATACATCTCATTGAGTTTTTTGAGAATGTAGTTTGCTCTTTCTTTTTTTAACAATTTTTTCCCTTTTATTTATCTCTTTTCATTGAGTAATAAGCTAAATCTTCTAGTGATTCAGTATAAACATTATTTTTTTCAATCGATTTTATGTCTTTAATAGATGATTCAATTAGATTAGAAGCTTTNTTTTTTGATTCCTCAACATGACCAGCTTTTTTGATAGTATTTACTATTTCCTTTGCTGATATTTCTTTGTCTTTTTTTGGTAAATTGAATAATTCTTCTATGTCTTTTTTTATATTTTTGTCTTTTTCTCTAGCTATTATGGAAGGATAAGTCATTATTCCATTTTTCAAATCACTTCCAACAGGTTTNCCCAATTGATTTTCTTCTCCCTCAAAATCTAGCACATCGTCAAATATTTGAAATCCTAATCCTAAGTTTCTACCATATGAATATAAATTTTGAATATCTTTTTCATTTGCTCCTCCCAGAAGCGCTCCGCTCATAGATGAAGTAGCAAATAAAGAAGCNGTTTTTTTGAAAATTACATCTAAGTAATCCTTCAAATCAATATTTACATCGTTACTGTTTTCTATTTCTTTCAGTTCTCCTTTAGCCAAATCAGAAATAGTAGAAGCAAATTGTTTAATTAACCTTATAGAGCCAGTATCACATACATATTCTGCACTAGTTGCAAAAAGAAAATCTCCAACCAAAACGGCTATATGAGGTCCCCAAATATTAGAAGCAGTCTTTTCGCCTCTTCTGGTATCAGCAAAATCAACAGTATCGTCATGAACTAAAGTGGCTATATGCAACAATTCAACAGCAGTAGCCATTTTTATCACTTTATCATCTACTTCTTTATTCCATATTTTTGAGCAAATAATTGTTAATGAAGGTCTTAGCTGCTTTCCAGGGATACTCAATACGTGATTTATAATATTTTCNTTTAGATTAGATTCTGAATTATGCTGTTCGGAGATATTATTTAGTTCTAGCATAACCATTAATAATTCATCGTTTACTAAACTAGATAGTTCTTTTTTATCCTTCATTCAAAGAGTTCCTATTCTCCATTAGTACTATTTCTTCGTCAAGCTTTGTAAACAAAGGCATTGGCTTTTCGAAGGTTTCTCCAGGTTTTGGCAAGATTAGATTCCATTCATTTATTTGTTTTCCAAAAAGAATTTTCTGTAATTTTTGAGCTGAATTTGGAAGGAAAGGTTCTAAAATTGAACTAAGTGCATGAATTATTATGATTGATTGGCCTAAAATTTCTCCTGCTTCATCCTTATTTTCCTTCATTTTTTTCCAAGGCTCATTTTTATCAAGAAATTGATTCCCATATTTTGACAATGCCATTAATTTGTTTAGGCTTTCTCTAAATTTTCTTTTAGATATAGATTTTCCAACTTCTAAAATAGATTCATTGCACTTACTAATAATTTCTTTTGAAATTTTTGAATNAGGGTCAAAATGAGGTATTTTTCCATCATAATTTTTATGAGCCATTGTTAAAATTCTATGAATAAAATTGCCTAGATTTGCGACTAGCTCATTATTATTTGAGCTCAAGTAACCTTCCCATGTGAAATCTGAATCAGATGTCTCAGGCATAATGGAAGTAAGGTAATATCGAAGTGAATCTGCGGAGTATTTTTCTAAAAAATCAGGTAACCAAACAGCCCAATTTTTACTTTTTGAAAATTCTTTTCCAGAAAAGTTTAAGTATTCGTTTGCAACCACTTCTGTAGGAAGATTTTTCCCTTCAATGCCAAGTAAAATAGCAGGTAATATAATCGAGTGAAAAGGAATATTATCTTTCCCTTGAAANTAATATGATTCTGATTTCTCATTTTCCCAAAATTCTTTCCATTGATCAGGATTATTTGAATCCTTAAAAAGTTCAACAGTTGCTGAAATATATCCTATTACAGCTTCAAACCATACATATATTTTTTTTTCTTCCCATCCATCAACAGGTATGTCTATNCCCCAAGATAAGTCTCTTGTTATTGCTCTGTCTTTTAAACCTTCATTAATAAATGAAAGGCTTTGATTTTTAACATTTTGTCTCCAGTCATTTTTTGACTTTAACCAATTCTTTATTTCTTTTTCCATTTCACTTAATTTTAGAAAGAAATGAGAAGTATTCCTAAATTCTGGTACTGATCCGTCTCTTTTAGATCTAATATTGCCTAGATCAGAAGGATCTAATGTTCTTCCGCAAACATCACATTGATCTCCTCTAGCTTTATCATTGTTACCACAAGGACATTCTCCTTCTACTAGACGGTCACTTAAGAATATATTTTCTGTAACTGAATAAGGCATAAGTTGTTCTCTTATTTCGAGAAAGTTTTTTTCAAGTAGAGTTTGAAAAATTTCTTGAACGATTATTCTATGATTTTCTGTATGAGTATGNGTGTAAAGATCATATTGAAAATTCATTTGATCTAGAGATTTTGACCAAATATCATGATATTTTTTAGAAATTTCCTCAGGAGTTACTCCTAAATCATTTGCTAGTAAAGTAACAGGAGTCCCGTGCATATCTGAACCTGAAACCATTGCTACATTATTTCCTATAAGCCGGTTATATCTTCCAAATATATCTGCAGGGATACTCATCCCAGCGATATGTCCTAAATGAGGAGGACCATTAACATAAGGCCAAGCAACGCAAACTAGTATATTTTTAGGTTTTGTTTCCATTTTTTCTTTTTATTTCCAACCATCTTTCATATAGAAAACTTTTATTTGTTCCACTTAAATCTGAAATCAGGTTTAATAAATTTTTGCCTTTTATGCCTTTTTCGTAACCTTCCATTAAAATTTTATCGTATTTCTCAATTAAAGATTTAGAATATATAATTTTTTCGTGATTAAAAATAATTACAAATTCTCCTTTTTCGTTACTAAACTTATTAATAGCTTCATTTATTTCACCATAAAATATTGTTTCATAAATTTTTGTTAATTCTTTTCCTATAAAAATATTTTCTATATCAAATTCATCTTTTAGAAATTTTAAAGTTGCTTTGATTCTTCTTGGTGATTCAAAAATAATCACAGGTAAATTAGTTTCATTGGATTTTGATAATAAATGTATCTTTTGCGAATTACTTTTTGGCAAAAAACCTAAAAATGTAAACCCTTTGGATTCTATGCCTGAAACAGAAAAAGCAGAAGTCAATGAAGATACTCCAGGAATCGTTATTATATTNTGATTGTTTTTTCTTGCTAGAGATACGAATTCTCCCCCNGGATCTGAAATACCTGGCATCCCTGCATCAGAAATAAATGCAATGTCATTTTGATTTAATAATTCTAAGAAATAGTCGGAATTTAATTTTTTATTTGGTTTGTAGATCGATACCAGTTTACTATCTACATCATATTTATTAAGGAGTTTTTTACTAACCCTNGTGTCTTCTGTAAAAATAAAATCAACTTCCTTGAAAATCTTTAAGGCTCTAAATGTTAAATCTTCTAAGTTGCCAATAGGAGTTCCTACAATATAAAGTTTTGACAAGTTATTGACTCTTTGATTGATTTATTAGTTTCTCTACTGCAGCATTATGTTGCTCATCAGCATGGTAAGAAGATCTTACAAGTGGGCCTGCTGCTACATGGCTAAATCCCATATCCATTCCTATTTTTTGTAGTTCAGTAAATTCTTTAGGGTTATAAAATTTAATTATAGGATGATGTTTTTTTGAAGGCCTAAGGTATTGTCCTATTGTTAACAAATCTACATTATTATCTAATAAATCTTGCATTGTTTGTATTATTTCTTCTTTTGTTTCTCCTAATCCAACCATCATGCCAGATTTAGTAGGCAAATTTGGATTTATACTTTTTGAATTTGATAGAAAATCCATTGAAAGATCATAGTCTCCTTTCGGCCTAACTTTTTTAAATACCCTTCGAACTGTTTCAATATTGTGATTCATCACATCAGGCTCAGCTTTAATAACAATTTTCAACAAATCTTTAATTCCATTAAAATCAGGAGTAAGAACTTCAACTTTTATATTTGGGGAGAGTTTTTTTGTTTGAGAAATAGTTTTTGCAAATATTTCTGATCCAGCATCATCAAGGTCGTCTCTATCTACGGATGTTATTACTACATAGTTAAGTTGCATTTGTTTAATTGTCATTGCAACTCTAAATGGTTCAGATTTATCAACAAACCCTGGCCAACCAGTTTTTACATTACAATATGAGCAAGCCCTAGTGCAAGTATCTCCAAGTATCATGAAGGTTGCTGTTTTTCTATCCCAGCAATCAGCAATATTTGGACAAGCAGCTTCCTCGCATACTGTGTTTAATGATGCATTCGAAAACTTTTCTTTTAGTTCATGAAAATTTTCACCAGTTGGAAACTTTACTTTAAACCAATCTGGTAATTTTCTTTTTACTTTTACTTTCTGCATAATGATGAATCTTTATTCATTTAAATATTATCAGCAATCGAATATTGTTAGAATCTAATATATGGGTAAAAGAAGAAAAAAGAAATTTTATACGGGACCAAATTTAACCGAGGAACATAATTTTTATATTGATCAAAAACTAACTATTCTAATAGAAAAATATGATTCAAATGGAGTAGGGATGGGATTTTACAAAGAAATCCCTATAGTTGTTTTTAATTCTATTATAGGCGAAGAAATAGAAATAGCTATTGAAAAAATTTTTCCAGAAAAAATTATAGGAAAAAATTTAAAAGTTAAACAATTTTCAGATAAAAGAACCAAAATTGCTTGTGAATTCTTTGGGAATTGCACAGGTTGTCAATGGATGCATATAAATTATTCAGATCAACTTATTATGAAGAGAGATATTGTTGTAGACCATTTATCAAAAAATGATTTATTAATTGAAGATATAGTTGAAAAAACNATTCCTTCAAAAAAAACAATTCATTACAGAAATCACGCTAGGTTTACTGTTAGAAAAAAAGATGAAAATGAGGAGATAGGATTTGTTAATTTTCTAAATAGGCAATGGACAAATGTAAATCAATGCAAAATAATGAATAAAACCATAAATAGTAGGATGGAATTACTCAGAAATAATTTACAAGGGAAAACTCAAGTAAGCATCAGAGCTTCAGATGTAACAAATTCTTATCTTATTCAACCAAAATTTGAAAATCTAGAAATAGATACAGGCCAAAAATATTACAAAGAGAAAATTTTTAATAATATCTATCAAGTTGCCAGCCCTAGTTTTTTTCAAGTAAATATTTCTCAAGTTGAAAAAATATTTAAAAAGTTATTTGATTCTGATGTTTTTTCTAAAAATCAAATTGTTGTAGATGCTTACTGTGGTGTGGGGACTTTTACATGTTTGGTGTCTCCATACGTAAATAAAGTTTATGGTATTGAAGAATCTGCATCTGCCGTTATAGATGCCAAAGANAACTCAAAAAAATATTCAAACATAGAATATTTATTAGGAAAAACAGAAGAAGTCTTATCTGATGTTAATGAAAATATAGATTTATTATTATTAGATCCACCTCGAATAGGTTGCGATGATAAAGTTATTGAAATTATTAATAAAGTAAAACCTAAGACTATTTTATTGATTTCATGCTCTCCGGAAAATTTTGCAATTGATATATCTAAACTTGTAGGAATCTCTTACGAGGTAAAAAAAATAATACCCTTTGATATGTTCCCTCAAACCCACCATGTAGAGGTAGTAGGAGTTTTGAATTTATTATGAGAGATTTTGTTTTTGCAACTAGTTCTCCTAGAAGAATTGAATTGCTAAAAAAAATTAATTTGAAATTTAAATTTGTTCCTCATGAGTTTGAAGAAAATAATGAACTAGATATAGATCCGTATGAATTACTTATTCTAAATTCTGAAAAAAAATCAAGAAGTATTTTAAAAAAATATCCAAAAGATACAATTCTTGCATCAGACACAGTCGTTTATAAAGATCGTGTCATAGGGAAGCCAAAAAATAAAATGGAAGCATTNAAAATCATCAATTTCTTGAATGATAGTTTTCATACTGTAATGACTTCAATTGTAGCGATAAACAATCAGGGAATAATTTTTTCTGGAGTTAAGACATCTCTAGTAATAACTAATAATATTTCAACTGATAAAATAAATAAGTATATTGAATCTGAGTATTACGCGGATAAAGCTGGTGGATATGGTATTCAGAATAAAAATTTTGATTTTGTAAAAAAGTACTATGGTTGTTATGAAAATATTTTAGGTCTTCCCACTTGCCTAATTAAGGAATGTTTATCAATAATAAACATAGATAATGATTATAATTTTTCGAATTGTATAGAGAGAAATAGATGAATATATTTGGAATAGGCGGATTTGAATTATTATTAATTCTATTAATAGCATTCTTCATAGTGGGACCTTCTAATCTTTTGATTTTTATTAGAAAAACAAAAATTATATATTCAGAATTTAAGCAAAAAAGAGACGAGTTGATTTCAGTAGTAGAACAAACTATAGAAATAGATGATGATATTGAAGAGCTTAAAAATATAAAAGAAAGCTTATCGGATGTTTCTGATAAGACTACAAAATCAATAAATAGAATGAAAAAAGATTTGGAAAAATAACTTTTGATTGAAGATAAGCCTGTAAATATTTTAGATCATTTCAGAGAGATTAAAAAAAGATTAATAAGATATTTTATTTTTCTAGGAATTTTTATTGTTACTTCTTTGATCTTTTTTAAACAAATTATAAATATATTTATTGAACCTGCGAATAAAATATTTATCAATTCAGGTGTAGAGGGAAGTATAGTATTTGGTAGAGTCACAGAAGCTTGGGGCGCTGCTGCTAGAACCTCTATAATTTTGGGTTTTTCTTTGTCTATACCTTTTTTACTTTATGAAATAATTATGTTCCTACGACCAGGATTAATGGGGAGAGAGAGATTTTATGTATATTTATTAATTCCTTTCTGTTTTATATTTTTTATATTGGGGGCAGCNTTCGGTTATTTTTTTGTTATTCCTAGTGCATTGAACTTCCTAATTAATTTTGGAGATGATATAGCTCAACCCATGATTAATATTGGCCCTCTTACTTCTTTGATGTTTTCAATGATGTTTTGGATGGGTTTAATTTTTCAAATTCCTTTGATTATGTTTTTATTAGGAAGCCTCGGAATTATAACTAATGATTCATTATCGAAGTACAGAAGGTGGGTCATTCTTATATCTTTTATATTGGGAGCATTGATTACTCCTACGGTAGACCCTATAACTCAAATTACGGTAGCTTTACCTATAATTCTATTATTTGAGGTTGGTTTGGTACTAATAAAGATTACTTCACCAGGTAAAAAGTCAAAAAGATTTTATTTTAGTTTATTTGTAATAATCTCACTAGTTGTGTTAGCGATTTTAGGTATATTTTTTTTAAAATTAGATTCAAATAATTACTTCAGTAATATTTTAAGCTAATCTTTGTCTTCTTTTTTTTCAGATTTACTGATTGCAGTTTTGAACTCGTTTATTGCTTGCCCTAATCCTTTTCCTACTTGAGGCAACTTTCCTACACCAAATAGAACTAGAATCACAACTACAATTAATACTAACTGTAATGGTCCTAAATTTTGAATAAATCCCATACTTTTCCTAATGTTTTTTAGAATTATTTTAATGATAGCAAATTATCAAATAATCTATCAGGTCTCTTTGTTACCTATTTACCAGGCATATATCTCCACACAGCAACAACTTTGCCCAAAATACTAACATTATTTGATGGAAAAAACATAGGATCCATTAGAGGGTTTTCAGGTTGTAATCTAGTATTTTCTCCTTCTCTAAAAATCCTTTTAAGCGTTGTTTCATTTTCTGAATCGATTTTAGCCGCCACCATCTCTCCATTTTTAGCTTCATTAGTTTTTTCTAATATAATAGTNTCTCCATCTCCTATTAATGCGTCAATCATAGAAAACCCGGAAACCTTAAGTGCAAAAATTTTATCTTCTATGTATGAAAAATTCTCAGGAAGTTCTATTGTATCTAAATCATCAATATCCCATCTGCTATCTTCAACTAAAGGGAATGGTTGGCCTGCTGTTATTGTTCCTAATACAGGGACCTTTATGTTCTGATTCTTTTCAATATTATTTAGGCTNATACTTCTTGAAACTTCTGAGTCTCTATTCATTAGNCCTTTTTCTTGCAATCGGTCTAAATTATATTTCACTACAGAAGTTGAAGAAATATCACAATTATTTTGGATGTCTCTAATTGAAGGTGGATATCCGTATTCTTCAATGTAACTTTGAATAAAATTTAGAATATCTATTTGTTTTTGTGTTAGAGGTTTAGAATTTCTCATAATTTCAACATATGGTACATTAATGTCAACGTCAAATCTTATGTCCTCAATTAATGAGGATGATCTTCAAATGTTATTCCTTCAATATTTTGTGGAGGGCTATTTTCATCTTCACTGAAACCGAATCCTATAAAGTGTGGAGGTGGGTTTTTTACTGTCAATTGAGCCGGTTTAGTTTTACTTATTGATTCCACTCCACCTTTTACAATTACTTCAAGGCCATCTTGAAGGATTATCTTATCTGTTTCTACTATACCTCTTGGATTATTTAATTCTTTGGATTCTTTAGTATAAATGCCCCAGTTTAAAAGACCTTCATATTCAGCAGGAAGTATTATCCTCCATTTAGAAATTAATCCAGAGTGAGGACTTATTGAAACTATAATACTTGATTCAGGATCGGAAGGATCCCCGTGATCTATTTCCCAGTTATATAAAGGTCCGTTTTGCAATTACTTAGATTTATTGACTAATTGTTGAAGTCTAGATTTTTTTCTTGATGCGTTATTTTTGTGGATGACGTTCTTTTTAGCTGCTCTATCAAGAACTTTTGATGCTTCTCTAAGCAGTTTTTCAGTCTCTTCAGCAGAATCTTTTGCTGAAACACTATTTCTTAATCTAGTTATTGAAGATTTTATAGCAGTCTTTATCGACAAATTTACATTATATTTGTTTGATTGACTTCTATTAGATTTTAAGCTTGGCATGATTTTTACTTTTTCCTTTTAACATTATAGACTCCAGCAATACTTTCCATTTTTCCAAGAAGTCTAATAATTTGCCCTAAGTCTCTAGTATAAACTGTTAATTGAATTTTGCATGTACCATTTTTATGGTCTTCTTGAGAATTTATTGAATGTAAATTTGTTTTTTCTCCCCAGACAACGTCTGTAATATCTCTTATTAGTCCAATTCTGTCATAAGCATCAATTTGTACTATTGTAGGATTAAGGTTTTTCAAATGACCCCATGCAGCGGGTTTAAATCTCTCGGTATTTTCAAATGTTCTTAATCTTGAACAAATTATTCTGTGGATAATTATGTCATTTGTAGTATTTTTATATCCTACTATTTCATCACCATAGACAGGTTCACAGCAGTTTGCTAATTTCTTTTCAGAATTTTTTTCACCCATAATTATTACTGATGAAACTGAATCAAAATTTTGTTGATTATCTTCTTTGTTTGCAATTTTCTCATTGCTTTGCATTTTTCGGACAGTTTCTTCTAATTGCCTCTCATTAATTAATTCAATAATTTTATGGTCTCCGATTTCTCCAGTTCCTACTTTATATGCAAAGTTTTCATAGGAGTCATTTTGAGCAAGATATGGTAAAAATTGATCTGGATCATCTATGTTAGAAAGTCTTATTGTTCTTAAAATTTGTCTTTCTCCTCGCTCAATATTTTCTTCTCTCTCTCTCTTTTTGAACCATTCTCTAACTTTATTTTTTGCATTTGCGGTTTTTATGTATCCTAAACTATCATTCAACCAGTCTAAGTTTGGGCCTTTATCACTTTCTGATTTTTGTATTTGAACAGTATCTCCATTATTAAGAGTTGTATTTAATGGTTTTAAAACTCCATTTATAAATGATGCCTGACAAGCATGACCTAGCTCAGTATGTAAACTATAAGCATAATCTAATGGCGTTGACCCAATTGGTAAAGTGAAAATTTGGTTTTTTGGTGAATAAACAATTACTTTGTCGGAAAGTATATCGTTACTTACAGAATCTAAATAATCACTATCTTCAAGAACCTCTTTTTCAAAATCTATCATATCTTTCAGCCAATAAGTATCTTTTTCATTTTCAAGAATTTTTTCTTGCTCAATTGAATCTTTATATTTCCAATGAGAAGCAACTCCTTCTTCAGCAAATTTATGCATTTTTTCTGATCGGATTTGGAATTCAATTTTTTGATTATTTTTATTCATAACAACAGTATGAAGTGACTGATAATAATTTTCTTTAGGAGAAGCTATGTAATCATCAAATGAACCTGGAATTGGTCTCCATAAGTCATGAATTTTACCTAGGGCAATGTAGCATTCTTCTTTTGACTTAACCACAATTCTAATTGCTATTAAATCTTCTATATCAGAGAAATTTCGTCCCATTTGTTTATATCTTTGCAGTTTGTTATAAACTGAAAATAAACTTTTAGGCCTGCCTGTAACGAATGCATTTAGATTATTTTTTTCTAAAAAAGACTCTATTTCTGAAATCATATTCTTAGTCGCTGCTTCACGCTCACTTCTTTTTTGGCTGATTAGCCTTTTTGTCATCTTAAACTTATCAGGCATTAAGTGTTTGAAACTCTCGTCTTCTAGTCTCCACTTAAGATCATTCATGCCTATTTTTTGAGCTAATGGAGCATGAATAGTCAAAGTTTCTTGAGCGATTTTTTTTCTTTTTTCTGGATCTAAATATCTTAAAGTTTCCACATTATGAAGTCTATCTGCTAATTTTATTATCATTACTCTTACATCTTTAGCTACTGAAACTAAAAATCTTCTCATATTTTTTTGATCAATATTTTCTATAAGGTTATTTTCATCTGCCGTAAGTTTTGTTAGAGATGAAACTATATTTGAAACTTCATTCCCAAAATTATTTTCAATGTCAGTAGAATTGAATGTAGTATCCTCAATGACATCATGAAGTAAGCCTGCAATAATTACAGTTGGATCTAATTCCAACCGTGCAAGATGAGTTGCTACTTCAACTGGATGAATAATAAAATCATGTCCTGATTTCCTTTTTTGTCCTTCATGGGCTTTTTCTGCAAAATCAAAAGCATGAATTATTTTATCTATTTCATCTTTTGGGAGATAAGATTCCAGTTTGTTTATAAAATTATCTGTAAGCATTTATAATATTTTTATTATTTCGTCCTGATCAAATCTTTTTAGTTTTAAAGATTTACCTTTATTAATAATGATATTACCTTTTTCTTTTTTTGTCGTTTTTCCAATTATTGATGAAGGAATATTATTATTATTAAGCTCTTTAATTATGTTTTTAGAATTATTTGAATTACTGATAATAATAAGACAACCTGAACTAATAACTCCTAAAGGATTTATTTTTAATGATTTGCAAGCTTTTTCAAAATTTTCTACGAATTTAATTTTTTCAAATTCTATTTCACACCCAACTTCTCCATATTCAGTTATCTCATTTATTGCAGTTGAAATCCCTCCCTCTGTAGGGTCATGCATTTTTATAACTCCTCCAGACCTAATTGCACATTCGGAAATCTTTTTTACAGATATTGATAAGTCTTTACAGTGAGATTCTAATCTTTTTATTTGTTCCTTATCATTGCTTATATTGGAACAAATTATTTTACTTCCTTCAATTCCTACTAATCCTCCTATAATAATATCTTGATCTGGTTTGATTTTTTCGTTTTCATTGAAATCTTTGTTGTAAATACCAATAATAGTTCCTGAAACAATTATTTTATTTACTGAAGAAGTAACTTCAGTGTGACCTCCAACTATATCTATATGATTCAAATTAGCTTTGTGCGAGAGACCTAAAAGATTATTTCTTAATACTTCAAAAGATGTATTAAGAGGAACTAAACAAGTAACTAAAAGCCATTTAGGAATTCCTCCTGAAGCATATATATCATTAGAACAAATATCTACTAAATAACTTCCAATATTGTCTGTATCAAAAGTTATGGGATCTGAAGATACTAATATTTTTTTATTATCAGAAATATTTATTTCTGTTGAATCTTCCCCAATTTTTGGTGTTTTTGAATTAGAATTATTTATATCGCTAAATAGTTTTTTTAGTAAATTATTATTAAGTTTTCCCTCTGGAAGAATATTCATCATTTAGGCACCCCTGGGAACTCCATTGTAGAAAGTATTTCTTCGACAATACTCAATATTGTGTTTCCTGAAGTTATACTTTCATCAACGTAAACATAATATGGGTTTTTATTACAATACACTAACATTTCAATAGATGAATCCTCTTTTTCAAATATAAGTTTGTAGTTAGCCTCACAAATATCAGATTGAGAAATCGTAATATTTTTATTTATGGAATTAATAATGCTATTAATCTTTTCTTCGTTTTCTATAGTAGAAATCAGTTTTTCTTCTTTATTTAATCTGAGTTGAATTTTTTTTGTATTTGATAATTCATACTTTTCAACAAAGTTAAAATTAGCATTTATATTTGATTTTCTTATCTGAGTGCAATTAATATAGTTAGTTCTTAAATCAGTATGATATTCTTCTTTTTCATTGTTTTTTATAACATTTAACTTATATCCATCAGTAATTACCTGGGCATAGAACATTCCATTTACTGGGCATCCTAATGCACTTGAATTCCATGTTACTTCTTCAAAAGAATCAAAAGTAAAATTATTNATATCTATTTTTTCTTCTGAAATTATTTTTGCCAAAATNATACNAATATAATCTGGTATTTGTTCANCTAATTCANNNGAATTATTTGATTTNTTATTTTCTTTTACTTGNTTTNCTCTTTCTTGTATTATTTTTTCNGCTTCTTCTTCTGTTATTCTAGGCTTCTTTTCATTAGATTTTTNAGGAATCAGTTTTTCATCTTCTTGTTCTNCTTTTTCTTTAGACTCATTAGNTTCGCTTATAAANTNTTGCTTAGTGTCAANAATTTGAGGATCATCTTTTTTAGGCANAGTTTCTTTACTTAAATCTTTGTTAGAAAGATTTTTTTCATCATATATATTNGGACTGCTTGTATAAAAATTATTCTCTAATATTAAAAAAACTATTGTTATAGAAAATAAAATGACAATTAAAATAGAAATTAAGTTTATGTATCTTGTAAAAACGTTATAAATGAAATACCCCTTACGAATGAATAGTTATTGTATACTGATTAGGTAGAAATAATATTAAAATGTCAGCACTTTCATTAAATTCAATTATATTCAAGAAATTTAAAAAATTAGATTTGGGACTTACTGTCATCCATTTTTCCTCCTTGGTTTTAGGTTTTTTCCTAGTTCTTCCTTTGCTATATTTGCTAGCTAAAATAACTTTTGATTTTAATTTATTCTTTGATTTTATATTTAATACTAATATATTGAAATTATCTTTTAACACCGTTTCATTGATAGTTCTAGTGGTTGTTTTTTCAGTTTTAATTTCATTACCATTGGCTTTTTTGAATGTGCGTAGTAATCTTCCTTTTGCAAAATACTTAACCTCAATTTCAGTTTTGCCAATTGCATTACCTAGCTATGTAATGGCAACAACTCANATTGAAATTTGGAGTAAGAATGGCTGGGTTCATAATTTTTTAAAATTATTTTTCGAAATGAAAACATTTCCATCATTTTATGGTTTAATTGGTTCTGTTTTTGTATTGTCCCTAATTACTTACCCATATGTATATATTGGGCTTGCAGCTATGTTTAGAAGATTTGATTATCAGATGATTGATGCTTCTAAAACATTAGGAGATAATTCTTTTCAAACATTTACTAAAATTATTTTTCCTTTAGTTAGCCCTACAATTGTTGGAGGATCTTTGCTTGTTTCTTTGTATGTTTTAAGTGATTTTGGAGCNGTTTCATTATTGAGATTTAATACTTTTACAATAGCTATTTTTAACAGAATGTATAACAGTATTAGTAATTACGGAGTTCTAGAAATTTCTCTTCTTGCAATTTTATTTTGTTTTGTAATTTTATTTATAGAATCAAGAACNAAAAATGAATCAAGGCATTTTTCAAACTCAAATTTATCTGATTACAAAAAATCAGATTTAGGACTATGGAAATGGGTTCTACTCCCAATATCTTTGATTCCATTGATTTTTGGTTTTATTCTTCCTGTTTCTGTTCTTATTTATTGGCTTATAATTGGAATAGGGGAAGATANTGGGTTTTCAGATGTCATTCAACCTACTTTAAATACATTAATGATCTCTTCAGTATCAGCAATATTTATTACTCTAGTTTGCATTCCTTTGTTAATCACTATTAAGAAAAATATAAGAGTACTTTCTTTTATAATAGATAAAGTATCTTATATTGGCCTGTCTCTTCCAGGAGTAATTGTTTCTATGTCTTTAGTNTTCTTCTGTATAAATTATTTTGATTACATCTATCAAACNTTTATTGTTTTGGTTTTAGGNTATTTTATTTCTTTTTTACCTGCTGCATTAGGTCCAATCAAAGCTAGTATGACTCAAATAGATCCCAAGTTAGAAGATGCATCATTAACTCTTGGTGCAAGTAGAATTAAAACTTATATTAATGTGGTTGTAAAATTATCAAGCCCAGGATTTATTTATGGAGGNGTTTTAGTATTTATTCTTTGTCTAAAAGAACTACCTGCAACATTAATATTAAGCCCCATAGGTTTCCAAACTTTAGCAACTGANATTTGGAGTAATGCAAGTGAGGCCTTTTTTATAAAAACNGCNTTGGCGTCTATCGTTTTAGTTATAATAGCNGGAGTCCCGTCTTATATTTTTATGTCTAATGATTTATCAAAAAGGCTAGGGAATTAATGACTAATCAAGAAAATACAGGAATTATACCTAAGCTAGAAATTGTAGATATGCATTTTTCATATAGCNCAGAGCATGAAGTTTTATCAAATTTATCTTTAAAAGTGNAGGATAGAGAATTTGTCAGTGTAATTGGAGACAGTGGTGCAGGAAAAACGACTTTGTTTAGAGCTATTAATGGCTTGGAAAAAGTTAATGAAGGTTATATAAGATTAGATGGTTACCTTCAATCTGCAGCTTTTTTTCATATACCAGCCGAAAAAAGATCTATAGGAACTATTTTTCAAGATTATGCACTTTTCCCTCATTTAAATGTCGAAAAAAATATTAAATATGCTCTAAAAAGTTCTAATTTTGATAAAAANTTTTATGAAAACATTTTGGNGTTATTACGAGTAGAAGAATTGCTAGATAGATTTGTGGATGAATTATCTGGGGGACAAAAACAAAGAATTGCGTTAGCTAGATCTTTAGTTAGAAAACCAAAATTATTGTTAATGGATGAACCTTTTTCAAATTTAGATAGAAATCTAAGAGTACAAATTAGAAGAGAACTTAAACAAATTTTTAAAGATATAGGCACAACAGTTTTACTTATAACTCATGATTCTGAAGAAGCTTTGAGTCTATCTGATAAAGTAGGATTCCTATATGCAGGAGAAATCATACAATTTTCTACTCCAGAAAAAATTTATGACAGACCTGATCATAGTATTATTGCAAAATCTATATCTAATTCAAATGTTATTTTTGGAGATGTTTATAAAAATAAAGTTTCAACTTTTATAGGCGATTTTATTTTGGATGAAAATTTCAATGAACAAAGTAAAATTTACATCAATGTAAAACCAGATCAATTGTCAATAAATATTAACCAGAAAAATTTTGTCATAAAAGATAAAGAGTTTTTAGAAGGAAGCCAGCTTTTTGTTCTTAATGAAATTGACACAGGAATGGAGCTAAACGTTAAGATGCCTAATAGTAGTGATTATCAAATTGGTCAAAACGTTGGTATAGAAATTATAAAAAAAGAAGTAAATAAATTGTTGGAATAGCGAATATATTAATATTTCTTGATTACAACGCAGGCATTTTGACCACCAAATCCAAAGCTATTGGATAAAGCTATTTCAACCTTCTTTTTTATTTTCTTGTTTGGAACATAATTTAAGTCACATTCAGGATCAGGGTTTTCTAAGTTTATTGTTGGGTGTATTTCACCATGAATAGTAGATTGAATACAAGCTATGATTTCTAATGCTCCAGAAGCCCCTAATGAGTGTCCGACCATAGATTTAGTTGAAGAAATAGGAATATTATATGCCTCATCTCCAAATAAATTCTTAATAGCTAGTGTTTCAATTCGATCATTTGTTGGAGTCGAAGTCCCGTGAGCATTTATATAATCTATTTCACTTTTTTCTAATCCAGCATCCTCAATAGCGAGTTTCATAGCTTTAGTTGCTCCTAATCCTTCTTTATGGGGCTGCACCAAATGAAAAGCATCAGAAGTGACTCCAAATCCTGCAATTTCAGCAATTGGTTTAGCTCCTCTATTAAGAGCATGCTCTTCTGATTCTAAAATTAGTATTCCCGCGCCCTCAGAAGGAGCAAATCCATCTCTGTTGGCATCAAATGGCCTGCTAGCTTTAGAAGGATCACCATCCCATGTTGATAAAGCATGCATTGTNCTAAANCCTCCCATTCCTATTTCACAAATACCTGACTCAGCTCCACCGGTAATTACTATATCTGCTTTATTATTTTTTATTATTTCTGCAGCTTCACCTATAGCTTGAGTAGAGGCTGCGCAAGCTGTTATACAAGTATTGTTATATCCTGTAGCTTGATAAATCCTTGAAATGTTTGCAGAAGCCATATTTGATAACATNGATGGNATATAAAAAGGACTCATTCTCATTACGCCTTTTGTTTCCTTGATTGCTGCTTGTTGATCTGTTTCTGGTAGCCCCCCTGCACCAGTTCCAATTAAAACACCTATTCTATCTGTATCAATTTTACCTAAAAATTTTGATTGCTCTACTGCATCTTTAGCTGCAGCTACAGCTANTTGAGAAAATCTCCCCATTCTTTTAGCTTCTTTTGGGTTCATCCATTCTCCTGGTTCAAAATTTTGGACTTCGCCACTAACTTTGCANGGGAAGNCATCTGAACTAACTTGAGTTATTGTTCGAATTCCAGAAACTCCATTCGATAAAGAGGTCCAATAATCTTTTACAGTATTTCCTAAACAACTTTGTATTCCAATACCTGTTACTACTATTTTTTTACTCATAATTATATTTTTCTGGTTTGATTTCTTTAATTATTTCTATTATTTCTGATGCTATGTAAAGAGAACCGAATGCTACGATTACTCCATCAAAATCAATAATACTTTTTGCTATTTTATATGCTTCATTAGTGTTATTTGTTAATTCTATTATATTAAATCTTAAATCTTTTATTTCTTTATGTATCTTTGTTGGATTTTTTGCTTTTGGAATTNTGCTTTTTGTAATAATTATTTTAGGATTGAACTTTTTTATAGGTCTTAATGTGTCTAAAGAATTATGACCTTCTGACCCTCCATAAATCCAAATAATATTATCAAAATTTACTTTTTGGCTTTTCAAGACATCAATCAATGCTTTAGTTGATTTAATATTTTGAGCCCCATCAATAACATTTTTTATTCCACTTTTATTTATGATTTCACACCTTCCTATCATGTGAGTTTTTGAAATATTTTTTGTTATCAATTCCCAATTTGGGGTNATAGATTTAATTNCTAAGAACACATCAATGGATTTTANTGCAGTCTTTATATTTTCTAATTGATGCTTTCCTAATAAAGAAGTAGTAAATTTATATTTATTTAAAAGTTTTAATTTCTGCTCCATATTATTTATNGAATTAGCTTTGTTTTTAATTAATTCTATATTTTTAGAACTAAATAATTTTGCATTATTTTTTTTTGCTGAAAGTTGTATNACTTCGTGTGCATTTTTTACTTGATTTGAAGTAACAACAGGAATGTTTTTCTTGATAATCCCAGCTTTTTCATATGATATTTTTTTTATAGTATTTCCTAAAATTTTAGTATGATCTTTGCTTATTTGAGTTATTACACAAATTGTTGGTTCTATAACATTAGTTGAATCGAGTCTTCCGCCCAATCCAACTTCAATTACCGATAAATCTACTTTTTCATCTCTAAAAATAACTAAAGATAAAAGGGTCATAAACTCGAAGAAAGATGGTCGTTGNNTTANGTCATTTTTCATTATTGATACAATTTNCCAAACCTTTACAAAATATTTATTAAATAATTTTTTTGATATTGGAGAATTATTNATTTTAATTCTTTCAGTAACAGAGTGCATATGTGGAGATGTGAATAATCCNACTTTGTATTGCATAAGACCATTTGATATTAAGTTTGAAGTAGATCCTTTTCCTTTTGATCCAGCTACATGTATAAAAACCTGATTTTTATTTGGATAATTAAATTTCTTCATCATGTACTCTACTCTTTCAAGATGAAATCCAGGAGGATTATTCTTACTTTTTTCATATTCAAAATTAGTAAGACTCATTAATTTATCTATATTTTTTACGTAAAGAGATTCTTCATTCATGATTATTTACTTTATGTTTTCTAATAAGCATTATAATTACTTAAATGTTATATTTTTTTAGAGGGGTTTTTTATGAAATTTTTATCCATTCAAGAGAGAAATTATGAAATTGATGACTTGTTAGTATCTACAGATTGGTTATTAAAGAATATAAATAATGAAAATTTAATCATTTTAGATCTAGATTCTAGAGAAGAATATCTTTCATCTCATATTCCAGGTTCGCTTAACGTAATTGATAACTATTATAAAACNTCTTTAGAAGACAGNACTCATGTTCAAAATCCAGATCAAATTACTAAAACCTTTTCGGANTTAGGNNTTTCCTCAGATTCCGTGGTAGTCGGATATGACAGATCTGCATGTTTGTATTCATTTAGATTAGCCTGGGTATTAAAATATTATGGACATTCAAATGTTAAAGTTTTAGANGGAGGGTTCCCTAAATGGGATTTTGAAGGAAAAGATAAAGAATCTGGAGATAATCNTCCTGAGAATANAGGTAATTTCATTCCCAAAAAACCATTTAATGAAATTTTTGCAAATAGAGATGAACTGTTGGAAATTTTAGAAAAGAATAAAGATATTCAAATATTTGATGTAAGGTCAGATGATGAAAGAAATGGGATAAACCTCCGTGGTGGTAAAAGAGGAGGATATATTCCTACTTCACTCCATAAAGAATGGGTAAATTTTAATACAAGTGGAGATGTTCCAATACTAAAAACTTCAGATGAAATATTGCAAATAACCCAATCATTAGGTTTAGACCCTAATAAGCCAACTATAACTTATTGCCAAGGAGGAATCAGGGCTGCTCATGTTTTTTGGACCTTGAAATTAGCAGGATTTAAAAATGTGAAAAACTATGATGCTTCTTGGAGGGAATGGGGACATGATGAAAGTTGTCCAATAATAGATATGACAAAATGACAAAAATAAAAAATAAAATCTTAATAGTGCTTGATGGATCCGAAGAACTTGAAAATTCATTAAATATTGTCACTGAAACTAATATTTTNAATTGTGATCAAATCGTATTATTCTTTATATTAAACCCTTTTAATCCAATTACTAGAGGTCAAGAAAGAGAAGTTTTATATAACGATTTTGTTCATGATCACGGTAGAAGACTTGCAACTTTATACATAGAAAAATTAGAATCCTTAATTCATTCAAAAAATATAGATATAGAAATTTCAANTAATTTAGTAAATTCTTATGAAAATATTGCTAGAAGACTAAGTTTAGGAGATATAGATTTGACAATTTTTTCGATAAAATTTTCTAACAAAATAGACTATGTTTTCAATAAATCAAAGAATCTCAACTATTTGCTAAACGTATCAAACAACATTTTAATATTACCTTATGAATTTATTCATAATTCAAGTAATAAAAATAACTTNNTTGTATCTTATTCAGAAGNAAATAATAAAAATGCTTTTGATATTTTTTTGAAATNATTTNATTTTGACAGAATAACTTTGTTGTATGAAAAACAAAAAAAATCAGAAGCTGAAGAATTTATTGATCAAAATTCAAATAAAAACCTATCATTAGAATTATTGGAGAATNACTCTAAANTTTTTGAANATTTAATAGAGTTATCTANAGAATATAACCTGATTTTTTCTAAAGAANNAAATNNGAAAATGAAACTTTGGGACAGCTTCAAAAAGTTTTCTAACTATTCCTTTNTTAACAAAAAAATCCCTTTATTTTTTNACAAATAAATTAGTTAGATTTTGCTCTTGCAGCATAGCTTATTAATGCTCCTACTAAATTTCCAAACCAAGTATATGGGATTAATACAATGGCTAAAATCATAGCTAAAATAGGATCCATCCCTGCAACTTCAGATTGATTTGAACGTTGAATTAATGAGTATGCAATAATAAAAACACTTGGAATTGCTGTAATTCCTGTAGTTATAAAGCTAAAAAAGATAATTTTTTCTTTTTCAGCTTTAGCTATAGATCCTCCTATAAATCCTCCTATAAATGGACTTAATGGAACTGCAAAAAAATGAACTACAGGTATTGGAATAAAAATAAACATTAGAATTACTGAAGTTAGAGCACCTTTTAGCACGTTATTAGCCTTAAATTTATAGTATTTTAATTGTATTCTAAAAGTTAAATTGCACAAGGATCTAATTTGCCAAAAAATTTACCATTTAAGGATATAGTTATTGTAGGCTCAGGAGCTTCAGGNGGAGCTTGTGCATGGAGATTATCTAACAGTGGTGCGTCTGTAGTTTTATTAGAACAAGGACCTTGGTTTGATAAAGAAAACTATCCAGGAGATTCAAATTCTTGGGAGATAGATTCAAAAAATTCTTTTGATTTCAACCCCAATGTTAGAAAATTAGATTCTGATTACGAAATTTTAGATAAAGAATCAGATATTCACCCCTTAATGTTCAATGCGGTTGGAGGATCTACTCATCATTGGACTGCTCATACNCCTAGATTTCATCCATCTGATTTTAGAGTTAAGACACTTGATGGAGTAGCTGACGATTGGCCTATTTCATATTGGGATTTAGAAAAATATTATGATATAAATGATGAAATGATGGGATGTTCAGGTGTAAATGGAGACCCTGCAAATCCTCCTAGGACTGATAGACAAATGCCTCCTCTTCCATTGGGTCCTGATGGAGAAAGAATAGCAAAAGCTGCAGATAAACTTGGTTGGCATTGGTGGCCATCAGACTCATATCAAGCATCTGAGGATTATAAAGGAAGAGTTGGATGGAATAATCATGGTACATTTGCTTCAAAAAAGAAATGGCAAGCTATAGCATCTACAGATCATACATATATTAGGCCTGCAATGGAAAATGGTTTAGAAGTAAGAGAAAATTGTGCTGTTCAAGAAATATCTGTTGATAATTCAGGAAAATTAAAAGGAGTTGTTTATGTAGATAATAAAGGGGTACAGTATTTTCAAGAAGCAGGCAAAGTAATTGTAGCCTGTAATGGAATTGGTACTCCCAGATTATTGCTAAATAGTAAATCAAAAATTTTNCCAAATGGGTTAGCAAATTCAAGTGGATTAGTAGGAAAAAATTTAATGTATCATCCATATGCTAGTGTGAGTGGGATTTTTGATGATGATGAAATAAATTATTCTTTGGGTCCATTAGCAAATATAATTATTGTCCAAGAATTTTATGAAACAGATGAGTCTAGAGATTTTGTAAGAGGATATTCATTTCAAATGAATAGATCTCATGGNCCAGGTCATACAGCNCTNGGANCAGGGAGTGGGGGAAAAATTGTTCCCTGGGGAAAAGAACACCATCGAGAATTTAAAAGAAANTTCAAGAAGTATTTAGGAATGGCAGTCATCAGTGAAGATTTACCTGAGCTTCATAATAGAGTTGAAATAGATGAAAACCTAAAAGATAAAAATGGAATTCCTCTTCCAANAATTTTTTACAAGACATCTAAAAATACTAGAAATCTTTTNGATCACGGAATTAGATCAGCAGAAAAACTACTAAAAGAAGCAGGTTGTTATGAAACNCATGTTATCCCTACNCTTGAGTCAGCAGGATGGCATCTAATGGGAACAGCTAAAATGGGTGAAGATCCAAAAACTTCTGTTGTAAAAGNAAATTGCGAAACACATGATGTAGATAATTTATATATTATAGATGGATCCGTGTTTACAACGTCTGGAGCGGTGAATCCAACTCCTACTATTCAAGCCATAGCATTAATGGCCGCAGATAANATATTAGGAGGTTAAGATGGATATTGAAAATAANGATATTACTAACTTGTTCTCATTTGTAGATANAATTATACCTTCGGATGAATCTATGCCATCAGCTTCAGAAATAATCTCTTCTGAAGATTTGAAATGGATATTAGAAAATAATAATAAATATATTGATTCAATAAAAGATTGCTTGAATTTTATAAAAAAAGAACCTTCAACTAGAGTTGTTGGAGGAATTCAAGAATTGAATGAAGATCATAGGATTGAAATATTAAATTTAATGCAATCAATTATTCCNGATCAGTTCAATTTATTAATAGAAGTTATCTATCTTCTATACTACTCAAAAGAAAAAGTTCATGAAATTATTGGATGGAATACAGATGAATNATCTGATGAAAATAAAATGATTCCTTTTGATAGNACTATTCTTGAAAATGTAAAAAAAAGAGAACCTTTTTGGAAAAAAGTTTAGTTTACTTGGGATCTTCTAAGAACTTTTCCGGGTGTTTTTTTTGTATGTTTTCCTTCAGAAACAACTAATTCTCCATTTACTAGAACATATTCAATCCCCTCTGAATATTGATGAGGATTTTCAAATGTAGCCTTGTCTGAAACTGTATTTGGATTAAAAATTGTTATATCAGCAACATAATTTTTTTTAATTACACCTCTTTGTTTTAGGCCTAATCTCCAAGCAGGAAATCCTGTCATTTTATAAATAGCTTCCTCAAGTGATAANTTAGATCTATTTTCTCTTATATATCTTCCTAGAATTCTTGGGAAAGTCCCATAAAATCTTGGGTGCGGCTTTCCATCTTTATAGAATCCATTTTTTGAGACTGCATTCCCATCTGATCCAAACATTGCTAATCTATGATCCATAAAACATTGTATATCCTCTTCAACTCTATTATGAAAAATCACTGAAACTACAGCTTGCTCTTCCTCAGTAAGTTGCATAATAGTTTCACCTATATCTAAGTTTCTTTGTTTAGCTATTTCTTCTATAGAAAGTCCTATAATATTTTTATTTTGAGGATTTTTTACAGATGATATGACAATAGTTTCCCACTTCTGAGGTAATCCATCTATACCATCCATTGTTTCTTTTTTAATTTTCTCTCTTAGCTTAGGGTTTTTTAATCTTTCTAAAAACTCTTCAATTCCTCCTGAATGAGACCATAATGGCATAGTTTGATCTAAACCTGCGCCAGCTGCAGTGTATGGATACATATCATAAGTTATATCAAGTCCTTTTTTTTCAGCATCTTCAAAAACTTTGTGCATTTTAGAACCTTCACCATAATATCGCCAATCAGTAATGGCTAAGTGAGAAAATTGCACTGAAATATTACTTTTGATCCCTATTTCTACAGCTTCTTCTATTTTTGAAATATGCCTTCCTGCCCCTTCTCTGGCATGAGTAACATAAAAAACATTGTCATAATGTGAAATAGATTTACAAATTTCTATTATTTCTTCAGTGCTAGCAAATGCAGATGGAGGCACAGATAATCCTGTAGATAGTGAAAAAGCACCCTGTTCAATAGACTCATTTGCCAATTTTTTCATTTTTTTTAGTTCGTCTTCTGTAGCTCTTCTGTTTTCTACTGAACCTGAAGCAATTTGTAATGCGGCATAGCCAACTTGAGGGGCAATATTTAAGCTTGTTTGTTTTTCCTGAAGGTAGTTTGCATATTCATCAAAATTTGTCCATTTCCAAACAGTCGCAGGGTCATCAGCATTTCCTCTTTTCTCCCATAGTTCTTCTTTTAAGGTATTGGGATCATCATTTCCTGAAGGGAACGGTGAATAACTACAATTCCCTGTTACTTCAGTTGTAACACCTTGGTATATTTTACTTTCATTGTAAGGGTCATTGATAACTGAAATATCTGAATGTGTATGAATATCTATAAAACCAGGAGAAATTATAAGATCTGATGCATCTATTATTTTTTTTGCTGTGCTATTTTCAAGAAAACCTATTTCTTGGATTTTATTATTTCTTATTCCGATATCAGATTTGAATTTCGGTTTATTTGTTCCGTCAACAATATTTCCGTTTTTAATTATTATGTCGAAGTTCAATATATTAGCCTTCTAATTTATAAGTTGATTTCTAATTTTTATATCTTTTTTTCAATTAATAATCTATATAGTTTTTTTATGGTTGTAANAGTTTATTGTTGTAAAATTAAAGAATCTAAACTTATGCCCCTGTAGCTCAGAGGATAGAGCACCGGTTTCCTAAACCGGGTGTCCCGCGTTCGAGTCGCGGCAGGGGTACCATTTTTTTTGTCAAAAAATAAAATAATTTTTTATTTTATATAGATCTANTATCTAAGTTTATTTGAGATAAAAATAGATAAATTTACTATNTTNTATTCATATATAATTATTTTATGAGTCAGAAGCCATATGAAATTGAAGAATGGGTGAAATTATTCCTTAGTATGCCCATTGAAAAGCACTTAGATTTACTNCTTGTGCTAGGAATTATTTATAAATCAAGTGAAGGCGAACAAGCATTAAGAAATGCTGACCTGTCTGGAGATACAGTTATACTTACACGTCTTATGAATAATGTAGATAGTTTTGCTGAAGCATTTGAAGATATTGATATTGAAAGGCTTTTTTATACCTATTTTTCAGAAAAACAGTATGAAGTAATGCTTTTAGATGAATGGTTGTCCGATACTTGGATTAATTCCCATNTGAAACTTCACAAATATATTAATAAATGGATAGATTTATTCAAATTATTTCCAAAAAATGAGGAATTTTATAAATATTTACCAACAGGAAACTTTATTGTTTATAGAGCAGGCTCTATTGATGGTATCTCCTGGACTCTCAATAGAGGTATCGCTGTTTGGTATTATAATAGAAACAAAGCCTCTAAATCTGAACCAAAGAATAATAGATTTTTAAGCTTAAGNATCTCTAGAAAAGATGCCTTTTTATATTTNAANCAATTGGGCGAAGAAGAAGTGATTATTGAACCAAAAGTAAATAATGTTCAAATAATTCCTTATAATGAGCATAAAAATTTTGAAGAAGTAGTACCTAAAACATATAATAATTAATCAGGAAAAGTTTTTGATAAAAAACCTTTTACATCTAAAATACCTATTTGAGATTAACTTATTTACATTAAGTAAAAAAAATATTTTATTGATAGCTATTGCATTATTTGTTATTTATTTTTTTATGACTCAGATTCTTATGTATGACCTATATGATCTTCCTAAAAGTAAGACTAATTGTGTAGAAACTCCAAATGGGAAGGTATGCGAACTTTCCGATTATTCATATGAGACTGATGAATACAAGTCTAGAAAATAACTTATGGAGTAACTATTGCTCTGGTAACTTCACTACCTGATTGGGTTCCTATCCACTCAGCAGTTTTAAAAGCTTCGTCAATTTTTTCAATTGGAAATTCGTGAGAAATTACATTAGTCAAAGGATATTTATCTTTAGTTCTTTCTATAAAATCTATCGCATTTGGAATGATCCAAGGGTCATAGTGTTGAATACCATAAAACCTTATTTGATTAGAAACTAATCCTGTGACATCGATTGATGCAAATGAGTTTGGAGAAATATGTCCTACTTCTAGGTAAATTCCTCTCATTCTTACCATTTTTATTCCTTCTTCAACAGCAGAAGGGAATCCCACAACTTCCACTACTTTATCAGCTCCAATCCCACCAGTTAATTCCATAACTCTTTCAATTCTAGATTCAGCAGTACGGAACTCATTCATATCTATAGTGTGAGTTGCTCCACATTTTATAGCCAAGTCTAATCTAGGTTTTTGACCATCAATTACAATTATCTTAGATGCACCCAATTCTTTTGCGACTGCAGTTGCGTTAACTCCAAGTCCACCTGCTCCTTGAATTACAATATTGTCCCCTAGTCTTACTCCTCCAAGATGAAGAGCTTCATAAACTTGAGCCAATGCACAATTTATCGGAGCTGCTGCAGCGTCGCTTATACTATCTGGAAGTTTAAATACATATTGAGGACTTCTTAAGTAATAATATTGTGCAAATCCACCGTTACAGTACGGGAATTCATCCAAAGGTTTTCTCCCCATTCTAAATTTACAAGCTCCAAATTCCCCTCTAATGCAGTTATAGCATTTTGCACATGGGAAAAAATAAGAATATGCAACTCTATCTCCTTCTTTTAAAGGCCTTCTAAGTGAATCAGTTTTGATTTTTCCACCTAAACCTGCAACTACTCCCATCATTTCATGACCAAATACCATTGGATCAGGAGGAGGAGCATCTTTATCTAATCCATCNCCTCTCCATACATGTAAATCTGACCCGCATACACTAGTTGCTTTTACTCTTATTTGAATNCCGTCATTTTCAAGTTTTGGTAATGGAAGCTCTCTAAGCTCCCAGCTTTTATCTGATGCGTGCCATACGGCTGATATACCTGTTTTACTCATATTTCCTATCTAGCTATAAATTTATAAACCATTCCTTGGTCATAATGACCTGCAGTATTACAAATAAAAGCATATGTTCCTGCTGGAAGATCATTTATTACAAGTTCTGCTGTTTCTCCAGGCTGAATACCTTCTATTTTNCCTAAAATATCAAGCTGACTTTCATCTGCCATTGATCCGTCCTCAGTTAATGCTAAATCTTCGTGTTTATTGTTATTTAGNAATACCAAATTATGTTCTAAGTTCCCATCATTTGTAAGAGTTAGTGTAAGTTCACCAGGTTTTATATGTTTCCCCATTTTATAGTTTGGGTCAACGTCAACATCCCACTCACTCATTGATACATCAACTCTGCTTTTTGTGATTGTTTCTCCTTCATCACTTACTACCGTTTCGCCTTCAGTTGTGCTAGAGCAGCCAAGCGCTATTATTGAAATAATTGATAAATAACACAAACTTGATAAAACTTTTTTCATTTTTCTAACCTTTCTAATAATTAGATAAATTTTTTAGATTGATATTACTATTTTAAAAAATCTTTTTTTTTGATTTTTTTTTAATTTAAAACTGTCTTATTTAAAGTACTTTAATAAGACCCAAAATAGAGAATATTAATATCCGATATAATTGTCAACTAATTTGGTATAGAATTTTATTTTATTTTAATAATTGATGTAGTTCTAAAAAATTATTACATGAATAATTAAATTTNTTTTTTGGTTTTTCTTTAGCATTGCTTGAGTATTCAAATGGTCGATGAACATAAGCTGTTTTTAAGCCAGATTTTTCAGCTGCTAAAAGATCGTGTTCATGTGCTGCAACTAACATAACTTCATTTGTTTCAAGNCCTAAATATTCTGTTGCTTTTTTATATACATATTCATTTGGCTTATATTTTAAGAATATATCTCCTGAAAAAATAAAATCCCAAGATAATTTAGAATATTTACTCATATTTAGAAGTAATGAAAAATTCCCATTTGAAAGCGTACCAATACTAAATTTATTTTTTAGTAATGNAAGGCCTTCAACNGAATCTTCCCACGGATCTAATTGATGCCAAATTTGATTCAATTTATCGATNGAGTGATCATTCATTTTATCGATTAATTTAAAATCTTTGAGTAATTTTATTAATTTGTTCTTATGAATTTCATCAACTATTTTCCAGGTTTGATTTTGATCATTAAATTCTTTGATGTAATCTGAGTATCCTTTTCTCCATTCTGTAGCAAAACTTTCTAGATCAGAATCTGATAAATCTTCAGGTAAAAAAGAGTTTAATCTTCTAGTTATTGTTTTTCTCCAATCAACTACGGTGCCAAAAACATCAAAAATCAANGCTTTTATCTTTTTATCACTCATTTAAATAAATATTTCCTCTCTTGATCCTATAGAAGTNTCAACTTTTGCCANATTTTTTAGAATTTCTATTTCNATTTCATTTATTTTAGAGTATGATTCAACAGCTTTAATNCCTTTTAAAAATAGATCAGGATCACCAGGCGGTAAGAAAGANGTGATATTACGAGATAATGCAAATCTAACTGCTAAATTAATATTTTTTATATCTGAAAGNGGTTTATACCAACAATTCTTATAACTTAATTCTCTTTCTTTTTGAGAATTCCATTGTCTATCTGCCATTACTTTTAAAGCTAAGACAGAAACNCCTAGTTGATTACATTCATCAATTATTTCCACTCCAAAATTATGATTCAATATTAATTTCCAATTTATGGGAATTAATATTGAATCAAATGAAAAGGTTTTTA
This sequence comes from Chloroflexota bacterium, assembly GCA_002711965.1. The sequence continues at coordinate 62,286 of PASM01000006.1, forward strand.
ATAATAATTTAGCAACTTCTATNGAATGACATGAAAATCCTATATTATTAATTTTTCCTTCTTTTTTTGCTTTTTCTAAAGTTTCCAGNGCTCCATTTTTNCCAATTACTTTTTCATAATCTTCTTTTGTTTTCATTCCATGTAATTGATAAAGGTCAAAATAATCTGTTTTTAANGTTTGTAATGAATCTTCTAAATCTTTATTTGAATCCTTTAGAGTTCTAGATTTTGTTTTACATGCTAGAAAAACATTATTTCTTTTATTCTTTAATCCTTCNCCCATTAGTTTTTGCGCATCACCATATCCAGGAGCGACATCAAAATAATTAACGCCTTTATCAANTGCTAAGTTTATAATTTTTGAGGATTCTTTTAAACCTAAGCCTTTAATAGATATCCCACCTAATCCAACGACAGAAAGNTGTTTTTTATTTTTACCGTAATTTCTATAAAGCATTTGATTTTCTTTTTCTTTNTTTAAAAAACAATAAACAATTTAATAATACTAATACAATCCCNAGNGCAGCTGGAAAATAAATTTCGTTTATAAATCCTATTATTGAAAAAAAAGAAATAACTAAAATAGATATGATNCTACTTGGGGTTTCTACTGTTTGTTTTGAAAAATTTAAAAGAATAAATATTGGAATGGATAAAATAAACCATCCAAGAAAATTATGATTTGGGATTGAGTAATATGGGCCTTCTTCATTCCAAATCCAAATTTCTAAACCATGCACTGCNATAGGATCTATTACTAAGTCAATGATTACCATTATTANTGAGCCATAAATTATAAAAAATTTATTTCTAATATTTTGAATGAAACTGAAGCTAAAATTTACTATTATTATCCATGCAGAAATCATTACAATAGGTACTGAAAAAAGTTTTAGATTAAATACATCACTATAATTATAAGAACCAAACAATATCCCTATTTTTACTCCTAAAACTTCGTAAAAAAATCCTATAATTCCAATACAAATAAGAAAACATAACAATTTTCCTTTTGAAAACATTAGAACCAATAAACTTCCTACTATCATAAATAAATTTGGAGCCCATGAAGGAGTATTTTTTATAATTCCTATTTCAGCTAAAATACCACCCATCAATAAAGTTATAAAAAATGAAAACCCTGCATATTCAAATATTTTTTTTATTTTTTTAGGCATATTTTTTTATAATTTCTCTGCTTACAATTTTTGAAGACATAACAACTATTGGAGTCCCACCACCAGGATGGACCCCCCCTCCAACATAATATAAGCCTTCTATTTTTCTATCCTTATTTGGCTGCCTAATAATACTTCCTAGTATTCCGTGNGAAACTTTACCATATATAGATCCATAAGGTGCTGCAAATCTTTTTTCAAAATCGTTAGGTGTTATTATTTCCATAAATTTAGAATTATCAATTATTTTTTCTAAATTATGTTTTTTTAAGGTATTTCTTATTTTGGAAACTGCATTTGTTATTTCCTTTTCCCCCCATATTTCTTTTGTTGCATGAGTATTACACATCAAAAANATACTTTCTGAATTTTTTGGAGCTAANGTGTTATCAGTTTTTGTTGGGCAGTTTATATAGACTGTTGGATCTGATGGAAATTTTTTTTTATTAAATATTTCTTCAAATTCTTTTTTATAATTTTTAGAAAAAATAACATTATGATGACGTATTTCTGGAATTTGCTCATTTAATCCAACTAGAATAACAAAACCAGACATAGANAAAGAATCTTCTTTTATTTCAAATTTGTTATTTATCATGGTTTTAGTTATTAATGGATCAACGTTACTAACGATAATATCGCAATTGATTTTTTCTCCATTACTCAAAGTTACAGATTGCACTTTTTTCTTTTTATTGTTTATTTTAGAAACCTTTAAATCTTTTATTATTTTAATATTTTTCGAAATTAATATTTTTTCTATTTTTTCAATTAATTTATATAAACCTCCTGAAATATACCATGCTCCATAACTCAACTCCATATATGGAATAATAGACAAGATTCCAGATGATTTGTACGGAGATGANCCAACATATGTTGGGTATCTATTGAAAATTTTCCTTATTTTTTCATCAGAAAATTGATCTTCAATATAATTATTATATTTTTTAAAAAATAATTTAAAAGGACTNGCTAATAATAATAATAAATTTGAAAATTTTGGTTTTGAAAAAAGTCCTTCTTTGAAAAACGTTTTTTCTGAAAGATGAAATAACTTTGAACCTTTTAGTATAAGTTCATAGAATTTTTTTATTTCATTATTGAATACTTTTTCTAAATCACTTAGATCAGATGAATATTCGATTTTTTCTTTTTCAAACATATATAAAAAAAGAGGATTTATTTTTTGTAGATTTAAATGATCATATATATTTTCACCGCATTCCTTAAATAAATCTTCAAATATATGAGGCAAAGTTATTAATGAAGGTCCTGTATCAAAAGTAAAACCATCTTTTTTGAAGATATTCATTTTTCCACCTAAATTAGAGTTTTTTTCAATGATTGTAATATCAAATTCACTTTTAGATAAATTTATAGCAGTTGCTAAACCNCCTAAGCCTCCACCTATTATTATGATTTTTTTACGATTTTTCATATGTTCTGTCTTTCCAATCTAACCCTTTCCCAAATTTCATATTTTTCCATGAACTTATACCGAGTAGGAACATTGTCAATATTCCAAAAGGATGTGTAAAAATAGATAAAAAATTATACTTGAATTTTATGTTTATTAGAATTATGGGAATAAAATTTATAGATAGTAAAATGGCAGACAAATTTTCATGGAAATTTAGAATAATTGATGATGTGTAAATTATGGGAGCAATAAAATAACTTATTATAAAAATTGATTGAAAAAAGAAAAATGATGAATCTTTGCTAAAGCCAGGATAGTAATTTTTCTTGAAACCATTCCATATAGATTTAAAAGAATCGTACATTTTTACAGAAATTATTTTTGATCCGTTTATACAGTAAGTATTCTCTCCTTTTTGTCTGAAAATTCTAGCTAATCTTGTATCTTCAAAAAGATCATTTTTTACTAAATCGTGACCACCTAATTTGAAATAAGTTTCCTTTTTGAATAGTATACAAGCTCCATGAGCTAGGCCTAAATTATCAGAGTTACTTTTTTTTGATATAAGCATTGGACAAGTTGTAAAAACAATAAAGTTTAGCAATGGCATAAATATTTTTTCTACAATAGATTGCATTTCAATTTTTGGCCATGCAGATACCATTGTAAGTTTNTTTTCTTTAGAATAATCAATTAGTTGACTTAGTTCCTGTTTNATAATAGTGTCGGCATCAATAAATAAAATCCATTCTGAAGAAGACTGCTTTGCAAGCTGATAACATGCAAAAGATTTTCCTGTCCATCCTTTTTCTAATTTATGAGTTTTTGCTAGTTTTACTTTTCTATTTGTTTGTATTATTTTTTTTATCTCTTCACTTGTTGAATCAGTAGAGTGATCGTCATAAACTAGTATTTCGTTAAAATTTTTGTTTGTAGAAATTATTGAATCAATACAACTTTTTATATTTTTTTCTTCATTTCTTGCAGGAATCAGAATAGATAAATTTTTACTATGACTTTTTATCGAACCAAATTGAACCCAAGAAAGGTTGGAGGATACTATTAATATCGAATATAAAACAAAAAAGCTTAANATTATNTAAATAATTTCAATCATATCTCTAAATCTTCTAAAATTTTTTCTTTTGTCATTTTTGAGCTAAGCACACACATTGGAACTCCTGTTCCAGGAGTTGTTGANGCTCCAACAAAATATAAATTTTTTATTTCTTTTGATTTGTTTGGATTTCTAAAGGGACCTATTTGATTGAAGTTATGAGAAGGGCCAAAAGCAGATCCGTCAAATAATCCATATTCATTTTTCCAATCTTTTGGGGTAAATATTTTTTCATAAACTATATCATCATTTTTTATATCTATATTATTTTCTTTAAACCTTTTAAAAACTAATTCTTTTAACTCTTTTGCTTTTTTTGCACCATGTTTACCTTTGAATTTTGAAATAGTTGGGCATGGTATTAGGACAAATATTGATGATTTCCCTTTGGGTGCAAGGTTTGGATCTGTTTTTGATGGGATTGATATATAAAACGGAAGATCACTTGGAATCTTATTTTCAGTAAATAATTCATTGAAAGTTTTTTTGAAATCATCAGGTAAAAAAATAGTATGGTGGGTTAATGAATCTACTGTTTTATTAAGCCCCCAGTAGTAGGTGTATACTGATGGAGTCATTTTATTTTTATTTATATTTAGGCCTATTAATTCCTTGTATGTTGTTTCAGAATCAACATTTGAAATTATCAAGTCTGCGTATTTTATTTCTTTATCAACTAATACCCCTATAGCCTTGCCATTTTCTATGATAATTTTTTCTATTTTCGAAGATGTATTNATTTTTACTTTAGAATCTAGATTTAATTTTTCAATCCCTTTAACAAGGCCGTACATTCCTCCTTTTGGCATCCATAATCCATACTGTAATTCACCATAAGGAAGAATACTGAAAAACCCAGGAAGCTTATACGGAGAATCTCCTAGATACATACTGTATGAACTAAAAGCTTCTATTATTTTTTCTTCTACAAAAAATTTCTTTATTTCACTATACATATTGTTGGTTAAGCCCAACTTAAGTAGATTTTTAAAACCTGCGTTTAATAGCCAACTGAAAACATTAGAAGAATTTTTAGTAACAATATTCTTAAATGCTAAATCATATTTTTTTTGTGAACTTTTGAAAAAATTTATTATCCCTAATCTGTCTTTTTTTGAAAATTTACTTATTTCATCAGATAAAATNTTTAGATCAGAGCTTANCTGCAAATTACTTTGATCTCTCCATAAAAAATTTACTGCAGGGTCAACTTTAATTAATTTAACATAGTCATAAAAATTTTTACCTAAACTAGAAAAATAATCTTCATAAACCCATGGATAATTTAACAAAGAAGGTCCTGTGTCAAAAGTGAAACCCTCTTCTGAAATTATATTAGCTCTACCCCCGACACTTTTTTGTGACTCNTAAATTTCTACATTGAAATTTTCTTTTGAAAGTAANGGNGCGATAGAAAGTCCTCCTATCCCTGCTCCTATAATGATTACTTTTTTAGGGTTATTTTTCATATATAAAGTAATATTAACTTCCATAATTTTTTGAAAGGTAAAAATGATAATTTTTCTTTTAATGTCAGGCTATAACGATGATCTGCGTCCATTTCTTTTTCTAAAATCTTAGAATTTAATTTCCTATATAATTTTAGGCAACTCTTGATTGCAATTTGGCTATCTGGAGAAAAATTTTTCATCCCTTTCTCAGCTTTTTGATACCATTTTTCAGCTTCTTGAGCTAATATTTTCCTGGCTTCTATAACGTATATTGGAAGATCAGAAATTGTTTTAGGTTTTTCCAGCAAGTTTTTGGGAGTATAAAATCTACCTCTAAAATAATCTTCATAAACATCTCTTGCAAAGTTTGTAAGTTGCAATGCTATACCCAAATCTCTTGAAGGCTCTAGCAAGTCATTCACAGTTTTGTTTTGATTNGGACCATAAATATAAGCTAAAAAATAACCAACTACTATTGCTGAACCATATATATATTTGTCTATTAGCGTATTCATGTCTGAATATTCATAAACATCTATATCTTTCCTCATGGCATCAATAAATGAAAGATAGTATTCATCAGGAATATTTTTTTCAATTGCAGCCATTCTGTATGCTGAGATAATTATAGGGATTTCATTAGATGTTAGTTCTTTTATATTGGAGTATTTTTTAGACTCNTGAAATTTATTTNCCCATTCATCAAGCATTGAATTTTTTTCTTCNGAAGNCATTTCAAAAGTATCTACTATTTCATCAGGGAATCGAACTGAAGCATAGATGATTTCTACCAAATCTCTTTTTNGCTTGGGGAGAAATCTTGTAACGGTAAAAAAACTATTGCTGTAGTTTTTTAGGATATTTTTTCCTAAATCTTTACATACCTTATAAGCTTCTTCATCGTTTTTAGAAGATNTNATTTTCTGCAATGAAGNTTCTTCTAATTNATTCCATTGATTTAATTGCCATAAATTTTCATCAGAAGAATACTTGTAAGGATTATTATCTTTTATTTTCCTTGCCATAACTTAATTCTAATCTAATTTTTTTTTCTTCACACAATATTAATAATCAGAGTTTACAATTAATNTAACTATTAGTATTTAAAAGGTATTTTATGAAAAAAATAGCTATATTTATATTTTTACTATTTATTTTTTCTTGTTCTGATAAATCAGAAGAATCTATCAATAATGATTTAATTGANGATAATACTTCCATACAATTAGAAAATGATAAAGCTGAGGAAAAAATAAATCAGAAAGACTCTAAAGATTATAATAAAAATGCACCTCNGTCCTCAGATAATAATAATCAAACCTTAGAGACTAAAGAAATGCATGATAAATCCTCTGTTGTTTCGGTAGATTTTANCCCTGAATCTGGAAATTATATTAGAGCAAATTATAGAGTAAAGGAACAATTGGCTAGACTGCCTTCTCCAATTGAAGCTATTGGATACACAGATTCTATAACAGGAGGAATTTATATTGATGCACAAGGGGTTCCAAATAAAAACTCAATTATTAATATTGATTTATCTACACTAAAAAGTGATGAATCACGAAGAGATAATTATTTGAGAGGTAGCTCTTTAGAAACAGATAAGTTTCCTCAGGCTGTATTTGAAATAAGAGAAATCGCAGGATTTGATTTAATGTCTCTGATTACTTTGCAAAAGAATGATTTTCAAATGCAATTGATAGGTGATCTTACTATTCATGGGGTTACAAAAAGAAAAACATGGAATATTGATGCTACATATGAATTGGGAAAACTAAAAGGTAAGGGTTCTCTTTCGTTTCCATTTAGCGATTTTGATATGGATATTCCTAAACTTTTCTTTATTATTAGCGTTGAGGATAAAATTACACTAGAGTTAGACTTTGATGTTTTATTAAGCTTAGACACTACAATAGATCTTACTTCTAAATCAATTCCTCAGTTTATTTCAGAGCAAATAGATGCAAATAAACCAAATTCCTTATATACGAATGCTTGGCTATGTACAGATGATAAAACTGTTTTTGTTGATGACCTTTCAACTCAAACGGAAGAAACATGGAAATGCTATGTAGATATAGAACTATCCGATGATTCTGTAATAGTTACTAGCACAGGNATNCCNAATCATGANTTTCANTCTGGATTAGGNTGNTGTGCAGAAGAAGTAAATTATCAATGGATTATTCCGACAAATCCTCAGATCAGTGAAACTATTACCATGGCTCCTGATAGAGGAGCTGTGGCAATTACCGTAACAGGAGTCCCAATATTTGGCCCTGAAGAAGGACCTGGGGGTGATGCTGTTGCATTGCACTTTGATTATTTTGAAGAGGATAGGCAACCTATAGAAATTGGTGTGTGCGGAGGACATTCTGCTGGAGCTTATTTTCATTATCATTTTGATGCCAATTGTATGCATTGGCACCCAGAGGGGACAGGCTTAGATTGGGAAGATTGGGATTACAAAACTTCTTTAGATCCTAGCGAACACTCTCCTATAATAGGATTTGCCTTTGATGGATTCCCCATTTATGGTCCGTATGGCTGGGATTCTTATAAAAATGTTATAGAAATTACTTCTAGCTATAAATTAAAAAAAGGCGCTAATGGATATGGGGGTATAGATGATTGGGAATATATTGAAGGATTAGGAGATACAGATGAATGCAATGGGCTTTCAAGTCCTACACCTGAAGTTCCAGATGGGATTTATCATTACATTAGCTCCATAAGAAATGGAGAAGGGGAAATTGGATTCCCTTATTTTTTACTTTGCTACCATGGAATTCCAGAGCAGTCTAATTTTGATCAAGGAGGAACACAACAAGGACCTCCAGCTAGAAATCAAATGCAAGGTGGTGCAAATATTGGAAGAAATCAACCTCCAGATTTTTCTGAAGCCGCTTCTAAGTTAGGAATTTCTCAAGAAGAGCTATTATCTGCATTAGGAGGCCCGCCGCCTGACTTAGAAAAAGCTGCAGAAGTACTTGGTGTATCAATTGATGAACTAAGAGAAATCATCCCTCTTCCGCCTAGAAGGTAACAAATAAAAGAGATTTTTTTTCAATAAATCTTGTAATTAATTCTGTTGACTTAATTAGAACACTTGTTCTAAAATGAACATATGTTCTAATTAAGGAGTTTATTAATGACAACGAAATTTTCAGAAAATGTTTTCAGTAATACTGAAGAAACTAAATTATTAACAGATAATAATTTGATAAGATCTATAGCCTCAAGCATAATCAATAAAAAAGAATGTCAATATGACGTAGGGGTTGAATGTTTTTATTGCTGGCACGAAGCAATGAATGATTTAAGAATATGGACATTAGTTAAGAACAATCATGAATATTCTAAGTGCGCTGTATTTAGTTCTTTGATAATAGAATGCTTGTATCCAGCTGTATTAAAGATGATTAATAAAGTCAATGAATTTAATAATTTTGATTTTCTTTTTTCAAAAAACCATAATGAAATATCATATGATAAATCAAAGTATGTTTTTTCTAATAAATTGGATCATTCTGATAAATTTTTGATAGCAGAAAATATTGATCTATATGGTCAAAACTTAGATTCAATAAATGCTTTAGTGAAAATAAATGTTCTTAAAAACAGGTACTCTCAAGAATATTTTTATGTTTCTAATAATTGTAATCATATTTAGGAGTGCTGTAATGACAATGATTGAAAATAATAATTCAGCTTCTAAAGATTTTTTTCTTGATGATGGCTGTGAATATTCAAAAAGTTGCTTAGAATGCCCTTTGACTCTTTGTAAATATGATGATCCTATCTTGGATAATTCTAAATCAAAAAATAATAGAAATATTATTATTGCTAATATGAAAAAAAGCAATATGACAAATAAAGATATAGCCGAAACATTGAATATTTCTACTAGAACTGTTCATCGAGTTTTGAGCCAAGAAAATATTATTAGTCAAAAATTTGTACTAGACCTCAAGAATCAAAATATAATAAAAAAAACTCATTTGATTAGTATGAGGAACTAAGTCAAATCTCTTCTTTGGATAAAGGCTTCTAAGAAAAGTTGTGTTCAAGATTTTACTCCCCAAAAAACATAAAGTTTTTGAAACTACAGGTTTTCTATATAAACTACCTCGAACGCTTTATTTAAAGAAGAGATTTTAATGTAAAATCAATTTCCTACAAGAAGCATTGATCTTTCTGCAATATTTACGCCTCTATCAGCAATTCTTTCCAGGTTATGAGCAACCCATAGTAGATATGTTGCTCTTTCTATCTCAAGTGGTTTATTCTTCATTAGTTGAATCAACCTGCCTCTAACATCAGAATTTAACTTATCAATAACGTCGTCCTGTTTTTGTATCTTATTAAATCTAGTTTTTACTTCCTTGGGGTCTTTTATTAAGAATGTTTCAGTACTCATTCGTAATATTTCAACTGTATTTATACTCATCTGAGGAATAATTACTAGATCTGTTGGAAGTGGTCTTACTCCCATTTTTATTGTTAGAACAGCTATTCCTTCAGCATAATCTCCAATTCTCTCTAATTCCTCAATAACATACATACAAGAAACTATTTCACGTAAATCTGATGCTAAAGGTGCTTGCCTTCTTAAAATTCCCATACATAGCTCTTCTAGGTCATCACACATTTTATCTATAACATCATCACCCTTTATTACATCTTTAGCCAATTCCATATTTTGTTCTAGTAAAGAATTTATGGATTTTTCAATTGATGATTCAACTGTGGATGCCATTATTTTAATTTCAGTTTCTAATCTTTCAAGTTCCTGATCAAACTCTACTCTTGCCATTATCCTATCCTTCCAGTCACATAGTCTTCTGTTCTTTTATCTTTTGGATTTCCAAAAACCGAGTCATTTGTACCATACTCTATTAGTTCTCCAATTCTTTCTTGCCCAGCCATCATAACAGCAGCATAATCACAAATTCTTGTAGCTTGTTGCATGTTATGGGTTACTATTACAATAGTTACATTTGTGGATAATTCTTTAATTAAGTCTTCTAATTTTGAAGTAGATACAGGGTCTAGAGCAGAAGCAGGTTCATCCATCAAAATTATGTCTGGATTGACTGCGAGTGCTCTTGCTATACATAATCTTTGTTGTTGTCCTCCAGATAACTCTAATCCATTATCATCAAGCCTGTCCTTTACTTCTTCCCACAATGCCGCTTTCTGTAAGGATGTCTCTACTATGCTTTCTATTTCATTATTCTTAAATCCATTTATTTTAGGCCCAAATGCTACATTTTCAAAAATGCTTTTAGGGAACGGATTTGGTTTTTGGAATACCATACCAATTTTGAATCTTATATATGTTGGATCTGATTTAGGAGAGTAAATCGATGTTTCGTTATACTTAACATCCCCTTCAACTTTGGCAGTTGGGATTAAGTCGTTCATTCGGTTAAAACAGCGAATCAAGGTACTTTTACCACATCCAGAAGGTCCTATTAAGGCTACGATTTTATTTCTAGGGACATTAAAAGAAACTTTATCTACAGCTTTAGTTTTTCCATAATAGACTGATAGGTCTTCAGTTGTTAGGATCGCCTCATTCTGATCAATTGTGTCTATGTGCTCTTTTCCCATTTTGTGAACAATCTGTATTTGTTTATTCTTATATATATTAACACATCATAATTTATAATTGTTAAGAGACTATTAATAATGTTATCCCAATGGAAGATATATATAACTTAACGAAAAAACAAATTATTGAACTTATGGAAAAAAATAATTTTCCAAAATTTCGAGTGGATCAATTATGGAGATATTTGTATAAAAATGATCTAAATAAATTTGATGATATGAAGAATATTTCAAAAGAATTAATTGTTTTTTTAAAGAAATATTTTTATATAGGAAGTGTAGAAGAAGTTAGAAGTATTATTTCGAAGGACAAATCAACATATAAAAGCTTATTTTCATTAAAAGATGGCCAAAATGTAGAATCAGTATTGATGAATTATCCTTCAGATGATCATAGAAAACCTAGAAAAACTATTTGTATTTCAAGCCAAGTAGGATGTGCATTAGGATGTACTTTTTGTGCAACTGGGCAACAAGGCTTTACGAGGCATCTATCTTCAGGTGAAATTATTTCTCAGGTACTTTATTATAAGCAATTAGATAATAAAGGTTTTTTTGATAAAGTACTAGATAAACCAGAAAAATCCTATAAAGGAATAAAAAATATTGTTTTTATGGGAATGGGCGAACCTTTAGCAAATTATGAAAATACCATTAATGCAATTAGGATATTAAATGATAACCAAGGCACAAATTTTGGTGCTAGAAATATCACTGTTTCTACAGTTGGATTAGTTCCTCAGATCTTAAAATTAGCAGATGAAAAAATACAAATAAATTTAGCTGTATCTATTCATGCTCCTGATAATGAAACAAGATCTCAAACGGTACCAGTAAATAAAAGATATCCTATAGAAATGTTAATCGATGCATGTAAGGAATATATAAAAAAAACAAATAGGAAAATATTTTTTGAATATGTTTTATTAAATGAACAAAATGATACGTTAGATCATGCCAAAAAATTAGGCTTACTACTGAAAGATATGTTATGTCATGTAAATCTAATTCCGGTAAATCCTACTCCAAAATCAGATTTTTATAGATCTAAATCTGAAGAAATAAAGCTTTTTCAAAATAAATTAAATTCCTACGGGGTTCCGTCAACTGTTCGAATGGAAAAAGGTATTGAAGTTAGTGCAGGATGTGGACAATTGGCAAATTCTAATTCTTATTAATAATCTATAGCTTCTGCTAAAACTTCTACTAGATATTTTGGATTTTTATTAGAAAGATCTTTTATTTGATCATGGCAAGATATTCCAGTAACAACAATCTCCTCGTTTTCGGAAGAATTATTTATAGTTGGTAAAAGTCTATCTTCGGCCATTTTTTTAGAAATTTCATAATGCTCTTTTTCCATTCCAAAAGAACCAGCCATACCGCAACAACCAGCATCAATTAATTTTGCATTAAATTTTTGTGGTAAGTTTAGAGACTCTAGTGAATTACTTGTCCCATTTAAAGCTCTTTCATGGCAATGAACAAAAAGCAATAGGTCTTTATTTGAAGAATTCCAGCTGATCTGCTGAAAATTATCATCTTGAATTTGCATAAGTAAATCTTGTACAGTGAAGGTATTCTCAGAAATTTTTCTAGCCTTCTCTTTATCATCAGCTAAATCAGGGAATTCGTCTTGCATTGATGAAACACAACTTGCTTCAACTCCTACAATTTTTATGCCTTTTTTTACATATTCATATAGAAGATTTGTGTTGTAATCAACATTTTTTTTCGCATCATCAAGCAATCCTTTAGAGATCATTGTTCTTCCACAGCATTTTCTGTTAGTAATTTCAACTTCATAACCTGCAGCTTCTAAAATCTTAACCGCAGATTTTCCAACTTCTGGGTGAATAAAATTTATGTGAGTATCATGAAAAAATAGGATTTTACCTCTTGATTTTGTAGTATTTGGGACTCTTTTCTTGAACCAAGATTCAAAAGTATAAGTACTTATTTCTGGCATTGACCTGTTCTTATGAATTCCTATAATTTTTTCAGTTAATATTTTTGCAAAAGGTAGTTTGTTTGCCAAATTAAAAAAGTAAGCTTGCGGTCCAGCTATAAATTTATATAAAACGGGGACACTTCCCACTAATTTAGACCTTAAAGGAGTTTTGTGTTTCTTATAGTAGTTATGTAAAAATTCATATTTTATTTTTGCCATATCAACATTTGCCGGACATTCAGACTTACATGATTTACATTCAATACATAAATCTAGAACCTTTAACATTTTTTTGGAAGTTAATAAATCTTCTTTAAGTGCGCCAGAAAGAACTCCTCTTAATGCATTTGCCCTGCCTCTTGTTGAATGTACTTCTTCTCTAGTTGCCATGTAAGATGGGCACATTGCACCTGCATTTAGCTTTCTACAAGCTCCTACTCCGATACATTTTTCTACGGCACCTTCAAAACCACCTTCTTTGCTGAAATCAAGTATAGTATCTATTGTTTTTAATTTATATGTTGTCCCATATCTAAGATTATCTCCCATCTTAGGTGTATCGAAAATTTTTCCAGGATTCATTATTGAATCAGGATCAAAAGCTCCTTTTAATTCTCTAAATGAGTTTATGATTTTTGACCCATACATTTTTTCTGACCAAACACCTCTTACTATTCCATCACCATGTTCTCCACTAAGAGAACCATCAAATTCTTTAACTAAATCTGAAATCTCGTCTGATATCTTTATCATACGATCTATACCTTCTTGATTTTTTAAGTTAATAGTTGGTCTTATATGAAGACAACCTTCAGATGCATGTCCATAGTATCCAGCTTCTGTTCCATTACTTCGAACTATTTCATCGAATCTTTTTACGTATTCAGGTAATTTTTCAGGGGAAACAGCTGTGTCTTCAACAAAAGGGATTGGTTTTTTATCTCCTGGAATATTCATCATAAGCCCTAATCCAGCTTGCCTCATAG
>PASM01000007.1 GCA_002711965.1 Chloroflexota bacterium
TGGCGGGGAGAGCGGGATTCGAACCCGCGTGGGGTAAAACCCCTCCCACTTAGCAGGCGGGTGCACTAGGCCTCTATGCGATCTCCCCTTATAATTAATATATAAAAAAAATTATACTAATTAGTGTATCAAAAATATAAGCTTTCAAAATGATTAAAATAACAATTAAATTCTTTGCCAAAATCAAGGAAGATATTGGACATAATAAAATTGAATTATTATTAAAATCTCCTACTAAAGTATCAGGAGTTTTAGAAATTATTTCTAAAGATTTTGGGATAGACATAAATAGTAGAAAAAATTATTTGTATGCTAAAAATTTAGAGTACTGCAAAACATCTGAAATTTTAAATGATAACGATGAGTTAGCAATTATTCCTCCTGTAAGTGGGGGCATGTTATGAAACAATCAAATAATAAATATCAAATAAAACTTACTGAAGAAAAACTTGAAGTAAATAATTTTATAAATGAAGAATTTGGATCTTCTGATGGTTCTGAGGTTATATTTTTAGGAATAACCAGAGACAATAATTTTGAAAGAAATGTTACCAAATTGTTCTATGAATCATACAAAGATATGGCAATTATTGAAATTGAAAAAATAATAAATAAGATTTTTAATAAATGGGAAATAAGTTTCATTAAAGTTATACACAGGCTTGGGGAAGTATTACCATCTGAGCTGAGTATGATTCTAACTGTAAAGTCTAAGCATAGAAAAGAATCATTTGAAGCATCACAATATTTTGTTGATGAGCTAAAAAAAACAGTTCCTATATGGAAAAAGGAATTTTTTGATGATGGAACTATATGGATAAATGATAAAATAGTAGAGTAAAATTCAAATATCAATAAAAATCTCTTTTGAGAAAGCAAGGTAAAAAATTAATGGTAAGAATAAGATTAAGAAGAATTGGTAGCAAGGGGAAACCTTTTTATAGAATAGTTGTAGCTGACCAAAGAGCTCCTAGAAACGGAAAATATATCGATCTAATTGGAACATATGATCCCCTTCAAGATCCTCCAGAAATAAGTATTGATGAGGAAAAGATTAATAAATGGATTTCAAATGGTGCACAACCATCTGATTCTGTGAGTAGTCTTATGAAAACAAAAGGTATAGAAGTAAAATAAAAGGTAATTAAATGGCAGAAAATCAAGAACCTCAATCTCCAGAGGAATTAGTAAAGTATATAGCAAGCAATCTAGTTGAAAATACTGATGAAATAAAAATAGAAACCGTAGAAGAAGAAAATAAAGTTATTCTCAAATTAACCGTTGATGAAAATGATAAAGGGAAAATNATAGGAAAAAATGGNAAAATTGCNAAATCNATAAGNAANGTTTTAAAACTAGCATCTACAAAAGATAAAAGTAGATATATTTTAGAGATACTATAAATGTCTGGGCATTCAAAATGGAGTACGATAAAACATAAAAAAGGCATTCTCGATGCTAAAAAAGGTGTTTTGTTCACTAAATTATCAAGAGAAATTACAGTTGCGGCTAAATCAGGAGATTCAGATCCCGAGTTGAATTTCAGACTAAGATTAGCAATTGATAATGCTAAATCTCAGAATATGCCTAAGGACAACATTGAAAGAGCAATTGCCAAGGGATCAGGGGCAGGTGCTGCTGATGATTCATTTGAAGAAATTACATATGAAGGTATAGGACCTGGTGGGGTAGGAATAATAATACAGACATTAACTGATAATAAAAATAGATCTGCTGCNACAGTTAGATCTACTATAACGAGAGCTGGTGGNACTTTTGCTTCTACAGGAGCAGTTTCATGGAACTTTGAACAAAAAGGGCAAATTGTTATAAACGTAACAGATGGAGACCCTGAGATGATTGCTTTAGAAAGTATAGATGATGGAGCTGAAGATTTTGATGTCTTTGATAATACCGTCGAAATTACATGCCAATATTCAGATCTATCTTCAATCCAAAAAAAAATATCTATCAAAGAATCTATAACACTTGAAAAAGCTGAAATAGCCCTTGTTCCAAATTCAACAGTATCTTTAGATAAAGATCAAACTAACAAAACATTAAGATTATTAGATGACCTTGAAGAATTAGACGATGTACAAAAAGTNTTTAGCAATGCAGAATTTAATGAAGAGGCATTAAATTCATATGCTCAATAATGATAAAAGTAGATAATCTAGAAAAAAAATATGGAGACTTTACAGCCTTAAATAAAATAAGTTTTGAGGTTTCAGAAGGCACAATTCATGGACTTTTAGGTGAAAATGGCGCTGGCAAAACCACCACTATGAGATGTTTACTAAATCTTACTTATCCAGATTCTGGAAATATGTGGATTTCAAAACAAAAAGTAACAAAAGATAACTTTAAAATCAGAAAAGGGCTCTCTTACCTAGCGGGCGATTTTAAACCTTATGAAAACTTTACTCCTTTACAGTATTTTAAGTATATTTTGAGTTTAGAAAATAATCCTTCTAATTTATACGAAGACTTATCTCAAAGATTTAAATTAAACCTTAATAAAAAAATAAANGAGCTATCTAAAGGAAATAAGCAAAAGGTAGGAATAATTCAAGCATTCATGAAAGATCCAAAACTACTTATTTTAGACGAACCTACTAGTGGACTTGACCCTAACTTTCAAAGAGAATTCAGAGATTTGATTTTTGAAGAAAAAGCTAAAGGAAAAACAATTTTATTATCATCACATGATTTACTAGAAATTTCAAATTGTTGTGATTTTGTAACAATTATGAAAGAAGGTAATGTAGTAGCTTCACAAAGTAAAAATGAAATAGAAAAAAAATCACTTAAATTAATAAAAGTTACTTTTATTGATTTTCCGGAAGTAGCAGAGCTAGAAAAGCTTAAGTTTATTAAGAACTTTTCAGTAAATAATGATCAGATTTCATTTATGATTTCTGGAGAAATGGATGATTTCATTAAATTTATTTCTAATTACAAAATATTAGACATTGAAACTGAATCTTCAAACTTAAGTGATACTCTAATGGAATATTTTTAGCATGTATATCTTACTTAATTCATTAAAACAAAGTCGCAAAAAAATATTAACTTTTAGCGCNGCTTCAATATTCTATACACTTTTTCTATTATATGTATGGACTTTATTTTCTGAAACTTTTGGGGATATTCTAAATTTATTCCCAAAGCAANTACAAATAATTGCAGGNTTTGGAGATGANTTGTCTACTGCTGGTTTTCTTAATGGAGAGTTTATGCACCTTATTGGCCCAATAATAGTAGGGGCATTTGGAATCACTTTAGGATCGTCATTAATAGCATCAGAAGAAGAAAATAAAACCATAGATCAATTTTTAACATTATCAATATCAAGAAATAGATATTACGTAGAAAAATTCTTTGGTTTGATTATTCTTATCATGCTCCTAAGCGCTGTAATTGGATTAACTCTTCAGTTGGGTGTGATTATTTATGACATAAATTTAGATCTTACTAATATTTTATATGGATCATTAGGATTATTTGTTTTTGGAATAACTTGTGGGTCTATCTCTTTTTTATCTGGAGCTATTTTTGCAAAAAATTCCACTGCAGCAATCATTGGATCTGGAGTTGCTATATTAGGATATGTTCTTGACTCAGTATATAAAACTGTAAGTTCTCTAAGTTTTTTAAAATATATTTCTTTGCACTATTTCTACAATAGTAATGGAGTAATAGTTAATGGATTTGATTTAAAACATTTTTTAGTTTTACTTATAATCATTATCCTCTCTTTTTTTACTGGATTATATATTTTCAACAAAAGAGACATTAAGTCATAATGGGAATTATTTAAAAATATTCAATAGAATAAGAAATATATTTTATTATGAATCTAGAAATTTTAATCTTAATAGTTTTCTTAGGAGTTTCAACTCTAATTCTTTTACTTGCTCTATTTATCACTATAAATAAAAATAAAAAAGTAATTAAAGAAAAACAAAACTTAGAAAATATGATTTTAAAATATTCAGCTTCTAATAGAGTTATTGATTCTATAGAAATATTTTTATCAAAAAATGAAAATACAAATATTAAGTTATGTGAATCAATAAGATTAATTACTAATGCGAAAATTGTTATTTATTCTGAAATGAATAAATCTGACGGATCATTTAAGCCTTCAGCAAAATCATCTTCCAATGATATTGATCTAGAAAAGCTAGAAACAGAGTATGTGGATGATAAATCACTAGCTATTATAACTGGAATTGAAGGTACTTCAAAAATCATAAATAATGAAGAAAATGATATATTTCCTAAATGGTTTAAGGGAATTNCTTTTGAATCTGTAATTTCTGTCCCAATTATAGAAGGCTTTGAAACTATTGGNTGTGTATATATTTTCTTAGAAAATAAAATNGAAAAAAACATTGATGAATTTTTAAAAAACATATGGATTATCACAAACTTNTTTATTAAGACTAAAAGTGGAATTCCTGCNAGNAATTTTGAAANCAAAGAATTTGTTGAAAATANTCTCATTGACAAAAAAGAACAAAATATCAAAGGTCTTGCATTAGATGAAAATTTAGAATTATTAAAATTTAATAATAAAGAAATATCTTTATCTAATTCAGAATACTTAATAATGAAAAAGTTAGTAGATAAAAATGGTGAAGTTCTTCCTTATGAAGAAATAGAAAATGTATTATGGCCTAATAAAATAGGAATAAATAAATCTGCAATGAGATTACATATACATAGATTAAGAGACAAATCAAACAGTGTAACTGAAAATCAAAACCTTATTAAGACAGTTAGAGGGAAAGGTATTTTTTTAGAAATTAGTTAGCTTAAGTCTCTAATCATATTTGATAATCTATCTATTGCTATTGAAAGATTATCTTCTGAGTTNGCAAATGATATTCTTATATAATTATCTCCAAATTCACCGAACGCAGTACCAGACAATAAAGCTACACCGTATTCATTAAGTGCTTTATCTGCAAACTCTGAACTTGATAGACCTGTATCTGAAATATTTGGGAAGGCATAGAATGCCCCTAGTGGCATNCTGCAATTAATACCATCAATAGAATTTAGACCATCATGAACAATTTTTCTTCTAATTCTAAATTTTTCCATCATATTTCTAGTNAAATCTTTAGGTCCTTCCAATGCTGCAATTGCAGCCATTTGGCTAAAAACAGATGTACATGAAACGGAATTTGTCATCAACTTTGTAACGTCATCTACCATAAAGTCTGGGAAAATACCGTATCCTAATCTCCACCCCGTCATTGCATAACTTTTAGAGAAACCGTCTAAAATAATAGTTCTTTCTTTCATTCCTTCAAAATTTGAAATGGAGTAATGTTCACCTTCATAATACATATCTTTATATATTTCATCAGAAAGNACAACTATATCGTTTTTTATAGCAAGATCTGAAATTCTTTGTAAATCCTCTTTCTGCATCACTGATCCGCAAGGATTATTTGGGTAATTTAAGATCATTAATTTTGTTCTGCTGGTAATTAATTTTTCAAGATCATCAATNATTGCATTAAAATCTTTGGATTCCTCTAGTTTCATTGGAACAGCTTTGGCTCCTGAATAATTAATCATTGATTCATAAATTGGGAATCCAGGATTAGGGTAAATAACTTCGTCACCTTCTTCTACTAAAGCAAGAATAGAGAAAAACATAACAGGTTTTCCTCCTGGAGTAACAATAACATTATCTGGAGATATTGAATATCCATTAAATTCTCCTTGATGAATAGCAATTGATTCTCTAAGTTCAGGTTGTCCTGCGGAAGGGCCATAGTGAGTGAATCCATCATCTAAAGCTTTTTTTGCAGCATTTATCACATGCTCTGGACTATCAAAATCAGGTTCTCCTATTTCTAAGTGAACAATGTTTTTACCCATAGATTCAAGTTTTTTAGCTTTAGCAAGGGTTTCAAATGCNGTTTCTGTTCCTAGTCTTTTTTGTCTATCGGATAGTTTCATGAAATAAAAATTTCCTAGTATTTATATATTATGTAACTATATTTAAAATTTAATGAAAGTAAATATTAAATTATCAAAAAATGGTTCAATACAAAACAGATTATGACAAATGGGCAGAATATTACGATTTAATATACGAAATCATGCCTCCTAATGATTCAAAACTATATGCAAAATATATACAAGAGTCTAATAAAGTTTTAGAGATGGGGATTGGAACAGGAAGAATATTATTAGAATTCATTAATACTCAAGTTCAATGGACAGGGATAGATAAATTTGAAGGCATGATTGAAAAATGTAGAGAAAAGATTGAGCCTCTACAACCTCTTAAAGAAAACGTGTTCTTGATAAAAGAAGATATGACCAGATTAGACATAAAAGATAAAGATTCAATTTCAAATAAAAAATATGATCTAGTAATTTATCCTTCTCATTCATTAATGAGCGTAGGAGATGAAGATATGCAAATTAAGGCTCTGTGCTCAGGACTAAAACACCTTGCTAAAGATGGGGTTCTGATTTTTGATTTACATAATCCAAATAACTATCTGAAAAGTGATAATTATGGCCTATTAGGAACAAAAAAAATCAATAATGACAATTACAATTTATATAGTAAAAGCAATATAGATATAGAAAAAAAATTACATAGTAATTTTCAAATTTTAGAAAAAAACGACAACAAGATAAAACTTAAATCTCACGAGTACTTTTTATATTTAGAAGATGTTATAAGACTCAGTGATGAATTAAATTTTGAAATTATAAGTTTATATGGCAATTATAATTTAGATTCATTTAATGAATTTTCTGAAGAGATGATTTTCATATGCAAAAAAAAACATGGACAATAGCCTAAATTTTAATATTGAATCCCCTTTCTCACATAGAGGNGATCAACCCAATGCTATTAAAAAATTAGTACAAGGTATAAATGATGGATTAAGATTTCAAACTCTTTTAGGAGTAACGGGGTCAGGTAAAACTTTTACTATGGCAGGAATAATTGAAGAGTTAAAAAAACCTACATTAGTNATTGCACATAATAAAACTTTAGCAGCTCAATTAGCTAGCGAGCTTCAAGAGTTTTTCCCATCTAACTCAGTTCAATACTTTGTATCATATTATGATTACTATCAACCTGAGGCATACGTCCCAAGGACAGACACATATATAGAAAAAGAATCAGATATAAACGATGAAATAGATCGTTTAAGACATGCATCAACAAGGTCAATTTTAACTAGAAAAGACACTATAATAGTTGCTTCAGTTTCATGCATATACGGATTAGGATCTCCAAAAGAATATGAATCTATTTCTCAAATAATAAAAATTGGAGACAAAATAAATTCTTCAGAACTTTCGAGGAAATTGATTTCAATGTATTTCTCAAGAGATGATTATCAAAGTAACAGAGGTTCATTTTCTATAAAGGGAGATACTATAGAAATAATACCTTCTTATGAAGAGTTTTCTATAAAAATAGATTTTTTTGGAGATATTGTCGATAAAATCTCTGAGGTAGATATTTTAACTAAAAATAAAATCAGATCTATTGATGAGATTGCTATCTATCCCAGTAAGCATTTTGTAACTCCTGAAGATAGTCTTTCTGAAGCTTTAAATGATATCGAAGATGAATTAGATATTAGGTTAGATTATTTTCAGAAAAACAATAAATTATTAGAAGCTCAAAGAATAAAAGAAAGAACTAATTACGACATTGAACTTTTAAGAGAAACTGGATCATGCCCTGGTGTGGAAAATTATTCTATGCATTTAGGAAGAAGAAGTCCAGGTAGCCCACCTTGGACACTTCTAGATTATTTTAATAATGACTATTTGATTTTTATAGATGAATCACACATTACTGTGCCACAAATAAGCGCAATGTATAANGGAGATCAATCAAGAAAAGAAACATTGGTTGAACATGGCTTTAGGCTTCCTTCAGCAAAAGATAACAGACCTCTTTCATTTCAAGAATTTGAAGATAGGATACCTCAAACAATTTTTGTTTCTGCAACTCCTGGAAAATATGAAGATGAAAAGCAAGAAGATTTTGTGGAGCAAATAATAAGACCAACCGGATTATTAGATCCANAAATAATTATCCAGCCTACAAAAAATCAGATTGACAACCTCATAGATAATATTCAAAAAAATATTGATAAAAACCAAAGAACTTTAGTAACTACATTAACAAAAAAAATGTCTGAAGAATTATCTGAATATCTAAGAGAATTAGGAATAAAAGTACATTATTTACACTCTGAAATAGATACTCTTGAAAGGATAGAAATACTAAGAGATTTACGTCTTGGAACNTATGATGTTGTGGTAGGAATCAATTTATTACGGGAAGGATTAGATTTACCAGAAGTATCTATGGTGGCGATTTTAGATGCAGATAAGGAAGGATACTTAAGATCTTCTACATCATTAATCCAAACTATAGGAAGAGCTGCAAGGCATGAAGAAGGAAGAGTAATAATGTATGCAGATAAAATAACAAANTCTATGCAATTTGCGATTGATGAAACTAACCGAAGAAGAAAAATNCAAGAAGANTATAATAGCAAAAATAATATAAAACCAANAAGTATTGTAAAAGAAGTTAGGGATATTACTGAAAAAATAAAAGAAACTAATTTAAATAAATCTGAAAATCAAAAAATTGAAAANATTTCAGATAAAAACATAAATAAACTTATAAAAGACTTAGAAAAAGAGATGAAAAATGCTGCAAAGATTTTAGAATTTGAAAAAGCGGCATTATTGAGAGATCAAATAACTGAATTAAGAAAAAACTTAATAGACAAAAGAAAATAATTAGAGGAGATAAATATGTATGCACACCTAAGAATTTATACCGTAAACAAAGGGATGATGGATNATTGGCTAGAATTATTCAATAANAAACTGGTTCCANTNCTGGACCAATCAGGTATAAATGTTGAATCAACCTGGGTAAATGAAGAAGAATCTCAATTCATCTGGATAAGATCATACGGAGATTCAATTAATGATATTGAAAAAAAAGAGGCCATATTTTATGGGACTGATTGGTGGATAGAAAACGTTGATATGGTTAGAAGTCATCTTGCTCATAGAGAGATAATAACAATTTTAAAAAATTAAATATTACTTAATTAATAAATTATTGTTTGAAAAGATATATTAATAATNCATATAATTTAATATATAATCATATTTATAAACAAAAATAAAAAATATCATGTCAGAAGATTTAAATAAAGATTCCGTTATAGAAGCATTAAAAGAAGTATATGATCCAGAGATACCAGTAAATATTGTAGATTTAGGATTAGTATATAACGTTGAGGTAGAAGATAATGAGGTTCATGTTGAAATGACTCTTACTGCTCAAGGTTGCGGTATGGGCCCTTATATTGCCCAACAAGCAGAATGGCGTATAGCTGAAATCGAAGATGTTGAAGATGTAGTAGTAGATGTGGTATTTGAGCCACCATGGAATCCAGATCTAATCACAGAGGATGGGAAAAGACTTTTGGGAATAGACTAATGTCAGAGCCTAGAAAATTAACTCCCGCTGAAGAAGCAAGATTAGCTCAAGTTCGTGAGCAGTTCAAACAAAAGCAAGAAATAAGTAAGTCTCTTAATTCAATTAAACATAGGATAGGTGTTTACTCAGGAAAAGGTGGTGTAGGAAAAACTACAGTAACCACTAATCTAGCAATAAGTTTAGCTAAAAAAGGTAAAAAGGTTGCAATTTTAGATTGTGATATAGATTGCCCGAACGTTACAAGAGTTTTAAGAATTTCAAATAGACCTGAAGCTGATGCTGAAGGGAAAATGATTCCACCTGAAAAATATGGCGTATCTGTTATGTCCATGGGGTTTTTCCAAGAAAATGAAGACGAAGCCATAGTGTGGCGAGGCCCAATGATTCATAATGCGATAAACCAATTTATTTCTAAAACAAACTGGGGAGATATTGATTATTTGATTTGTGATCTCCCTCCAGGTACATCTGANGCTCCTNTAACTGTAATGCAAACTTTAAATATTGATGGTTTTATAGTAGTCTCAACTCCACAAGAGCTAGCAGCTTTAGATGCAAAAAGATCTATAAATATGATCAAAAAATTAAATCTCAAGGTTTGGGGTGTNGTTGAAAACATGACTGGNGGAATATTCGGAACTGGTGGAGCTAAAGATATGGCCGATGAACTAGGGCTACCTACACTAACTGAGATTTCTCTTTTGGCAGATTATTCAGATAATAATGAGCCAGCAGTTTTTAATAATACTCAATGTGAAAAAGAATTTTCTAGGCTAGTAGATAATATTGANGATATAACTTCTAAAATTCAATAATTATTGAATAGATTCAAAAAAATCCTTGCCTTCTAAATCTATATCAGAAGGGAATAATCTTTTTTTTCCTAATTTGGATTGAGATACATTACTATAAATAGAACCTGATGCTTTATGAAAGTCTCCAGTAATATTATTTTCTATAAACGTCTTAGAAATTTCTTCCATTTCTCCTATCCATCTATGAGCTTTACTAGGAATGCTTTTCAAATTATTCAGGTCATTAAATACATTACTTTGTGAAAACTCAAGTTCCTTCATAAGGTGTTCATAGTTATTTGTCTTAATAGACAATGTTACNGCTGCAATTAATAAAGATGAATAACCTTTTGTTATAGATGCATATGCCATCTTCATTGCTGAGGCAGACCCAATATCTGCTCCCATATCTATTACTTTCATTCCTAATCCATCAAGTTTAGTAAAAAAACTAGAATGTTCCCCAGAAACATATATTCTAGGCATAGTATTATTTTTAGGAGGTGTTCCTATTATTCCTCCATCAATAAANTTNACTTTTGATTCAGAAAGTATTTTCCCCATACTTTGNACTGTTTCAGGTGATATNGCATTAAGATCTGCAAAATAAATTTCTTTATCTAATTTTTTNGAAATATCAGAGACCTTAACTGCTAAATCTTTCGCAGCATCCGGAACTAGAATTGAAATTATAAGATCAGATTCATTAATAGAATTTTCTAAATTTTCAGAATCTGTTATTCCATATTTTNTAGCTCTCTCAAATGTTTGAGGTGATCTGTTTTTTAATGGAGATATTACATCAATTCCAGAATTAATAATTTGTTCTGCAATAGGTGAGCCCATTTCACCGGGACTCATAAGTGTAATTGTTTTCACTTTTTTATTTCCTCTAATTTTTCCTTAATAACTTTTCCTACAATGTTAGATTGGTCAGTATTCATTCCGAAAACATGAATCACTATTGAATCTTCTCCATCTGGAACTCTAGTCCAAATGGATGGATTTGAATTTTTAAGAATTTCCACAAAATCATGATTATCAGTATTATATTTTTTAGAATCAATATCCAAAGATAATCCAAATGGTTGATGACCAATAATATTGTCAATTATTTTTACATCTATTCCCTCAATATTTTGTATGTCATTAATAATATTCAGGGTTTTAGTTTCTTCTAAAGATAATCTTTCTTCATGATTCATACTCATCCATCTTTGAACTGCTGTATATACACCTATTATTTCTTGTCTATCAATTTTATGAGGCCTTCCTATACCTCTAATTCTTCTACTTTCATACCCAACAAAAGAGTGTCTAGATATACTATCTATNACATCTTTGGTCCCTAATGCTATNCCNGTTGAATGAGGAGCTCCCATATATTTGGCAGCAATNCATTGAAAATCTGCTCCCATTTTTACATATTTCCCAAAATTTTCTAATGGATATATTTGACCAGCTGCATCAACTGATACAGGTTTATTTTTAGAGTGAGCAATTTCAATGACTTCTTCAAGAGATAAAATATTTTCGTCAATATCTGCNTGTTCATATACTGGGTAATGAACACATGCNGTTTCATTATCTATAGCATTTATCAGGTCNTCTTTCGTTGTTCCATCTTCATTACCTATTTCAACTAATCTACCTCCAGAAAATTCCATACAGCGATCATACCAATATCTTTGTCTCGTTTGAATTAATATTTTATTTGGCATTCCTTCAGTATTAGGAAGTTGCTGAATTTTATCATCATCTTTTCCCGCCATAAAAGCTGCTGCTGCAAGAGTNAATGCAGACCCAGCCCCAGAAGTAACGTAGGCAGCNGGTACACCTAATATTTTTGCNATTTCATCTCCTACTTTTTGCTCTAGTTCAGCCATCGGTATATAAACATCATTAGACATATCCATGGCTTCTTTTACTTCATTTGCAACAACAGATCCACCTAAAGCAGTTACACTACCAGTAGCGTTAATTATTGGCTGTAAACCCAAATCTTTATATATTGCTCCCCATTCAGAATTCATTTAAATGTCCTTTCAAAATTCTAGTCATCCTCTAAAGTTGAAATGTCACCTTCAGGCTCTCCTAATTCTCTTGCTTTTAATAATCTTCTCATTATTTTTCCTGATCTAGTTTTAGGCATTGTTTCGAGAAAATCTATCTCTCTAGGAGCAACTCCTGCAGAAAGTTTTTCTCTTGAAAATCGAATCAATTCTTTTCTAAGTTCAGGAGTTTGATCATAACCGGGATTCAA
The DNA here is from genome assembly GCA_002711965.1 of Chloroflexota bacterium. Next base: position 12,596 of record PASM01000007.1, read on the forward strand.
AGTTACAAAGGCTTTGACTATTTCCATAGCAATTGGATCAGGCTTTCCAATAACACCAGCTTCAGCTACAGCAGGATGTTCAATCAAAGCACTTTCTACTTCAAAAGGTCCTACTAAGTGTCCAGCTGTATTTATCACGTCGTCTGCCCTACCCTGAAACCAAAAATATCCATCTTTATCTCTAGCTGCTTGATCTCCTGTAATATACCATCCTTTTTTAAACCTAGAGTTATACATATCATCTTGTTTCCAGTATGCAAACATTTGAGATGGCCAACCTGGTCTAACGGCAAGAATCCCACTCTCATCTGCAGGTAATTCATTGTATTCATCATCAAGAATTCCCATTGTTATTCCAGGGAACGGTTGTCCCATTGATCCTGGTTTGATATTAGTTGAAGGGTAATTAGCACACATTATCGCGCCTGTTTCTGTTTGCCACCAATTATCATGAATAGGTAGTTTATAATTTCTCTCTCCCCATACTACCGCTTCAGGATTGAGTGGCTCTCCTACTGATCCTATAAATCTAAGAGAAGTCATATCATGTTTTTTTACAACATCTTCACCAGCTCTCATCAACAATCTTATTGCTGTTGGTGCTGTATACCAAATATCCACTTTATATTTTTCGATAATTTCATACCACTTTGCAGCACCGAATCCACCTTCATAAATTATCTGGGTAACTCCATTAGTCCATGGAGCAATCATTCCATAAGAAGTTCCTGTTACCCATCCAGGATCTGCTGTACAAAAATACATATCTCCATGGCTAAGTTCTAAAGCCCAATGGCCTGTAAGCATCTGTTGAACAACAGCTTGATGCCTATGCAATACTCCTTTAGGTTTTCCTGTTGAACCTGAAGTGTAGTGCATTATAGAAAAATCATATTGAGAAGTATTAACCATCTTGAAACTTTCAGAATCTACTTTTGACATCAAATCATTGTAATCAAGGTCTCCATCATCTAAAGGATCCTTAAATCTATTGTCTTTATTCACTACAATTACATTTTTTAAAGTTTTTATATCTTTTAAAATTGGAGAGATCTTTTGTCTGAGGTCTGGTGATGTAACCAAATATGTTGCACCTGCATCAAGCATTCTATCTTTTACTGGATCAGGACCAAATGCAGAAAATAAAGGAGCAATAACACCACCTGCTTTTAGAATTCCCATAGCAGCAAAATATAGTTCAGGAAGCCTATCCATAAAAATGAATACTCTATCTCCTTTTTCCATACCCAAATCTAGCATCACTTGACCAAATTTGTCCGATTCTTGTTTAAAATCATTATATGAATATTTTTCTTCTTCTCCGTTTTTACCTAACCAGATCATTGCGAGGTTATCTCCATGACCATGTTTTACATGCTTATCTACACATTCATAAGCATTATTTAATCCTCCATCAGGAAGCCATTCTAACTTTGAATAAGCATCACGATTCCAGTCAAAATCATTATATTGTTTTGGGTAGTCCAAAAGTTTTGGTTTATTAGCATCTGAAAAATTAGTATCTTTGATAATTTCATCAAATTGCATATTTTACTCCATGTTTTTTGTTATGATTATAGATACTAGCATAAAAAAAATATGATTCTATAAATTAGAATTATATAAATCAGAAATATTTTTACAGGAGCAAAAACTAAAAAATGAACATATTATTTTTGAAAGATTTATTGCCTACAGCAAGAGCAGGAGATGTTAAAAACGTAAAACCTGGATTTGCTAGGAATTTTCTTATACCTCAAGGAGTGGCTGTATTAGCTACAGAAGAAGCTCTTCAAAGAGCCACAAAACTTCGAGCAGAAGCTGAAGATAGAAGAATTCAAGAAACTAAAGATTGGCAAGTTGTTGCAGATAGTCTAAAGGATGTTGAATTAGATATTGAAGTAAGAACAGGACCAACTGGTAGATTGTATGGTTCGATCACTCCTACTATTATTGCTGAAGCATTAGAAGAAAAAACAGGAAGACCTATGAATAGAAGGTTTTTTAATATTACTGAACCTATAAGGGTTATAGGAAAATTCAAAGTATTAGCAAAATTTGTTGAAGAAGTCACATTAAATATTGTATTAAATGTTATTCCTGATGAAGAATCTATAAAAGTAATGGAAGAACACAAGATAGAACAGGAAAAACTAAAGAAATTAGAAGAAAAAGAAGCTAATTCTGAAGAAAATTCTGAAGAAAATTCTGAAGAAAATTCTAATAACGAAGAAAACAATCAAAAAACCTCTTCTGAAATTGAAGAAAATGGAGATAATAATTCAAATAATTAGAAAAAATTTGGATTATTAATGGTGTTATCTGACAAACTATTCCCACATGATATATCTGCTGAAGAATCAGTTATTGGTTCTTTATTACTAGATGGCATGTCTTTTACGAAAATAGCATCTTTTCTTGAGCCAGAACATTTTTATTTAGAGCCTAACAAAGTAATTTTTGAGATAGCTCGAGATTTATTTAACAGACAAGAGCCTATAAACCAAATTACCATAGCTCATGAACTTGAAACTCAAGAAAAACTTGAAGTGATAGGAGGAAGAGCCTATCTTGCTAAAGTTGTTGATGTTGTTCCTACTTCTATACACATAAAACACTATGCAAATCTAGTCAGAAGAACAGCAACGATGAGAACACTAATCAATGCTGCTGAAAATATTTCAGATATAGGATTTGAAAATGATCCAGATGTAGATACTTCTTTGGCTAAAGCAGAAGATATTATTTACGGAATTAGAAATGATCAACCAAGCAGAGACTTTGTTCCTCTTAGAGAAACCTTAACACCTTTTCTTGAAACCTCTACAAGTGAAATAAATAGTGGAGAAAATGCTCCAATAGGTTCAGGGTTTAAGATGCTTGATGAGCTATTAGGTGGATTGCAAAGATCTGATATGCTAGTGCTTGCCGCTAGACCTTCAGTAGGAAAATCTATGTTTGCTTTGAATTTAGCAATAAATTCAGCAATGAATGACCATAAAGTAGCAATATATTCTCTTGAAATGGGAAGAGAGCAAATTGCTACAAGGATGTTAGCAACACAAGCAAGAATTAATATGCATTCATTAAGAATGATGAGATTAAGTACATCTCAAGAAAACAGATTAATCGATGCTATTGGTAAACTTTCAGACTTATCAATTTTTATAGATGATTCTCCTATACAAAGTGTTGCTGAAATGAGAGGTAAAGCTAGAAGATTACAACTTGAATATGGGCTAGATTTTATAATTTTAGACTATATGCAATTACTAAGTAACAATAAAGGCTCAAGAGAGACAAACAGAGCACAAGAAGTTTCAGAGATTTCTAGACAAGTTAAGGCAATGGCTAGAGACTTAAAAGTTCCAGTCTTAGCGATATCTCAACTTTCAAGAGCAATTGAACACAGACAATCTCATAGACCATTATTATCAGATTTAAGAGAGTCTGGATCTATTGAACAAGATGCAGATGTAGTTATGTTCATTCATAGAGAAGAAAAGTTTGTGACTAAAGAGGATTGGATTAAAAATAATCCTGGAATTCCTTATCCTGAAGGTCAAGCTGAAATAATTGTTGCAAAACATAGAAATGGTCCAACTGATACAGTCCCTCTTGCAGTGGACGATTCAATAGGAAGATTCGTTTCTATTGATTCAGTTAGAAATAATCAAATGTCAACTCAAGAGAATTAATTTTGGAAAGCCTTAAAGAAATATTAAATAATAGAAAATTCACTTCAAATTATTTTGAAGAATTTGAAAATGAATCTGACTTTCTTGAATGTGAAATTTGTAACTCTGCAAGATGGATAATTGTAAATAAAGAAACAGTTCCTTGTTCATGTCAAAAAGGTAAATCTGATGATTTAGAAACTAAAATAAAATTAAGATTTGCAGGAGTAAATCAACTTTTAGAATATGACCTAAAAAAATTTAGAATTGATGGAAAAATAGGAAAAGCAGATCCTAAGAACTTGAGAGAAAATTTAAGAAAAGCAGATGATTACTCAAAAAATCCTATGGGATGGTTGGTTATAAGTGGTGAACCAGGAACAGGCAAAACTCATCTTGCTGTAGGAATAGCAATTAATTGTATAAATAACGACAATACAGTGATTTATAAATCTACTCAAGAATTTATAGATATCATTACTAATACAAATTCAAACTCTGATGAAAATACTTTTAATGAACTTATAGATTATCCATTTCTAATAATTGATGATTATGGAAATCAAAAATATTCTGAATGGATAGAAGAAAAAATGGATCATTTGTTCACTTATAGATATACACGAAAGTTACCAACAGTTGTTGTTATAAATAAAAACATTTTAGATTTTGATGAGAGATCACAAACTAGATTCACGGATCCAAATCTAGTACAGACTATTCACCTTGATTCAAAAGGTACTAATCATAAAGGAAATGGAATTCCTAAAGTTTTTGAAAATTCAAAATTAAGAAAATTAACTAGGAAGCCAAACAAAGAATTAACTCAAGAAGAAAAAATAACATTTGATTCAATAGAGATGGCTCTACTAAAATCTAAGGAATTTGTTGAAAGTGAAAATCCTTCTTGGCTATTTATTCATGGTGGAACGGGATCTGGAAAGAGTTACCTTACTGCGGCAATCGCAAATGAAATAAATAAAAAAAATTCAAATCTTTTTTATATCTCATCATCTGAACTAATAGATAACGTTAGAGATTTTGTAAGATCTAATCAAGGTAAAGGTTTTGTTTATGACTTGTGCAAAGATGTTGATTACCTTTTTTTAGATGACTTATGGGGGCATAATAATACAAAATGGTCTGATGAAATTATTTACAACCTTATCTCATATAGACAAGATAACTTAAAATACACAGTTATTAATTCGAGTATAAGTCATGAAAAAATAAAAACTTATAACTCAAATAAAGAACAATTATCTTCTGATTCAATTTTTACAGAAAAAATCTGTTCAAGACTATCTAACAAAAATCTAGTAGAACAGATTTCATTGGTTTCTTCCGATATTAGAAAAAAAAGAATAACAAGAAAAAAGTAAATGGTAAAACTATTTAGAGATTCTAAAGAACTACGAAAAGAAGTTGAAATAATTGACGAAAGTTCTACTTCATTATTTTTAAAAGATAAAAATATAGTAAAAGTATTTGAAGGATGTGAATGGGCAGAAGGGCCTATTTATTTGAAAGAAAAAAATATTGTTGTATGGTCAGACATACCAAATAACAGAATGCTTTATTACGACTTAAAAAATGATAAAACTGGTACCTACAGACATCCTTCTAATTTTTCAAATGGAAACAGTGTTGATTTAGATGGTTTTATGATTACAGCTGAACATGGACGTAGAGCAGTGAGCAGAACAGATCAAAATGGTAATGTAGATATAATAACCAATCAAGTCGATGGGAAAAAATATAATTCCCCTAATGATCTTATTTGTAAATCTGACGGGTCAATTTGGTTTACAGATCCTCAGTATGGAATCATGAGCAATCATGAAGGTTATGAATCTAGATCAGAAACAATTTACAACGGTGTTTATATGATTGATAAGATGAATATTGTTACATTACTTACATCTGAGATTGATGCACCAAATGGAATAGCTTTTTCTCCAGATGAAAAAATTGTTTATATTACTGATACTGGATCTACTGGTAATATTTTTTCCTATGATATCGTGGACAACTCCATAGAAAACAAAAGAGTTTTTGCTACTCCCAGGCCTGGAAAGCCAGATGGAATCAAGGTTGATGTTAATGGAAATCTATTTTCATCAGCTTGGGACGGTATACAAATTTATTCCCCTAAAGGAGAATTAATAGCAAAGATACAAATTCCTGAGCAAAGAACAGCAAATTTATGTTTTGGAGGAGAAAACTTTGATGAACTATTTATCGCTTCAGATAAATCTTTGTATAAAATAAAAATGCAAACTAAAGGTGATCAAGTAAATTAATTATGAATATAGAAGAAAAATCGATAAACGCGCTTAGATTTCTTTCAATAGATCAAGTAAATAGTGCAAACTCTGGGCATCCTGGAGCTCCAATGGGAGCTGCTCCAATTGCTTACACATTATTTAAAAAAATCATGAAACATAATCCTAATAATCCTAAGTTTTATAATAGAGATAGATTTATATTATCTATAGGACATGCTTCAGCTTTACTTTATTCTGTTTTATATCTTTCAGGATATGACTTTGAATTAAATGATCTTAAGAAATTTCGTCAATTTGGTTCAAAAACACCAGGCCATCCTGAGAGAGATTTAAGCCTAGGAATAGAAGTTACTACGGGTCCCTTGGGCCAAGGATTTGCAAATGGAGTTGGTATGGCAATTTCTGAAAAAATGTTGTCCTCAAAATACAAAAAAATAATTGACCATTACATATATGGGATAGTTGGCGATGGAGACTTGCAAGAAGGTATTGCATCAGAAGCTGCGTCCTTAGCTGGAACCTTAGGACTCGGAAAAATAATTTATATATATGATTCAAATAACATATCAATAGATGGAAGCAATGATCTTGCTTTTACTGAAAACGTAGGAGATAGATTTAGATCCTATGGATGGGAAGTATTTGAAGATATAGATGGATTAAATATAAATGAATTAGAAAGTACAATAAACAAAGCAAAAAGCAATTTAAATAAACCAACTCTTATTATTGCTAAAACAACAATAGGTTATGGATCCCCTAATAAATCTGGAAAAGAATCTGCACATGGTGAGCCACTTGGTGAAGATGAAACAGTGCTTACAAGAAAAAATTTAAACTGGGAATATTCAGAATTTGAAGTTCCTCAAGATGTTAAATTACATATGAGAGAATCTGTTGAATATGGAAAAGATATAGAATCAAAATGGAATTCAAAATATAAAGATTTTAAGAATCAAAACCCTGATCTAAATAAAGAATTAGAAAAAATATTACATGGCGAACTCGACTTTGACTGGGATGCTAAATTATTAGATTCTATCAATGAAGTAAATGATGTAGAAGCTACAAGAGCATCATCTGGGAAATCTATAAATCTTATTAAAGATTTTATGCCAAATTTAATAGGTGGATCTGCAGACTTAACTGGGTCAACAAATACAGAAATCAAAGATTCGTCTAATTTTTCAAAAACAAATCCTGAAGGTAGAAACATAAAATTTGGCGTCAGAGAGCACGGGATGGGCGGAATAATGAATGGTATTTCTGCACATGGAAATTACAGAGTATTTGGTGGAACTTTTCTAGTTTTTTCAGACTATATGAGAGGTTCTGTTAGATTAAGTGCCTTATCAAACTTAAATAGTATTTGGATTTTTACTCATGACTCAATTGGACTTGGAGAAGATGGGCCTACGCATCAACCAATATCTCAACTTATGAGCCTAAGAAGCATCCCAAATTTAAATGTCTTTAGACCTGCAGATAAAAAAGAAACTGTATTTGCATGGCATACTGCAATTAACACTAAGGATAAACCATCGGCTTTAATTCTTTCAAGGCAAGCATTACCAGATATAGAATCTTTGAGTAATAACAAACTTACAAATGAAGATTTTTCAAAAGGTGCATATATTTGCTATGAAAATACTCAAGATATTCCAGAAATTATTTTTTTATCTACTGGTTCTGAAGTCTCAGAAACTATAATTGCTGCAAAAGAATTAAGCAGTAATCATAAAGTTAGAGTTGTTTCGATGCCCTGCTGGGAATTATTTGATAACCAATCAGAAGAATTTAAAAATAAAATAATCCCAACTGAGACCAAAAATATCATTTCTGTTGAAGCAGGAATTGGTCTAGGATGGCAAAAATATACTAAAAACAACGACAGTATAATTTCTATTGAATCTTTTGGTGCTTCTGCGCCGGGCAAAGAATTAATTAATTCTTTTGGTTTTTCAAGTGATAGAATAATTGAAAAAACAAAAATAATTTTAAGATAAATCAAATGAAAATTTGTATAAGTGCCGATCATGGTGGATTTGAATTAAAAAAAATACTAATCAAACATATTCAATCACTAGGTTTTGAAATAAAAGACTTAAATGATACTGAATATGATCCAAATGATGATTATCCTGATACTTCTAAATTAGTAGCTAATGCTATAAGCAATAAATCATACGATAAAGGGATAATATTATGTGGTTCAGGAGTTGGTGCATCTGTTGTAGCAAATAAATATAAAGATGTAAGAGCTGCTATTTGTCATGACACTTATTCTGCTAGTCAAGGCGTTGAACACGATGACATGAACGTTGTATGCTTGGGAGGAAGAATTATTGGAGATGCCTTAGCAAAAGAAATTGTAGCTGAATTTATAAATGCTAAGTTTGTAGATGAAGAAAGATTCATTAGAAGAAAAGAAAAATTAGATCAAATAGAAGAAGAAAACTTATCTTAAAATGACAAATATAAAAAACTTAATTAGTAATGGTCAATCAATTTGGCTAGATTCAATAAGTAAACAAATGATTGAATCTGGAGATCTTAAAAACTTGATAAATGCTGGAATAAGTGGAGTGACAAGTAATCCTTCAATATTTGATAAAGCAATTAGTTCTAGTGATTCATATGATAAAAAAATTTTAAATTTATCAGAAAAACATTCCTCACCTAAAGATATATTTGAAGAGATTGCTACTGACGATATTAGAAATGCTGCAGATATTTTGTTTCCCGTCTATGAGAACACGAATCAAAATGATGGGTTTGTATCATTGGAAGTTGATCCATATTTAGCTGATGATTGTGACAAAACAATTCATGAAGCAGAAAAACTCTGGTCCAAAGTAGACAGAAAAAATCTTATGATTAAAATCCCTGGAACAACAGAAGGGATCAAAGCTACAAAACAATTACTTGAAAATGGAATCAATGTAAATATAACTTTATTATTCTCATTTGAAAGCTATAAAAATACTTTAAATGCTTTTATTGAGTCTAAAGATAAAAACAAAAAATCAAACTCAGTTGCATCATTTTTTATTAGTCGTATAGATACAGCTGTAGATAATATAATCGATTCAAAAAGCCAATTGTTTCATAAAATGGCTATCATTAATGCATTTCGTGCATACGATTTATTTTCATCTAATAAAGACAAAATGGGAGAAAATTTTCAAAGATTATTATGGGCTTCTACAAGTGTAAAAGCTAAAGAGTTAAATGAAGAATATTATACATATAATCTTCCTTTAGCGAATACCATAAATACTCTTCCATTAGAAACAATAGATTATTTACTAAAATCTGAAATTTTATCATCAAGTAATTTAGAAATAAGCAAAAACTTTGAGAGTCTATATGAAAATTCTAAGGAAAGCTTTAACTTCGAAAAAATAACTGATTCCTTATTATTAGATGGAATCAGATTATTCCAAAATTCATATGATTCTCTTTTAGAAACTATTGAACAAAAAATTTCAAAATTAATAAATAAATGAGTTTACAAGAATATTTAGATCAAATAATTGATCAAAATATAATTGAGAAGATTTTAAACCCAAATAAAGAATCTTTTCCTCTAGGTGATTTCGATAATTATAAAGAAATCCCTATTGAATGGACAAAAAATATCAATATAAAAGATTTTGAAAAAACTTACTTAAATATAGGACGTTTTGAAAAATATATTTTTATAGGAATGGGTGGATCTATAAGTATGGCAAGGATTGCATCTTTCATTAATCCATCAAAAATAGAATTTATTGATAATTTTGATATTTCAACAATAAAAAACACCAAAGAAATCCTTAATAATCCATCAACAGCTATTTTTATTTGTTCTAAATCTAGAAATACTTTAGAGACTGCAATTTTAGATCAAATCATTACAACAAACAAAATCAATAAATTCTATATACAAGATGACTTAAAGGATAAGGAAAATATATTAGCAACCCCTAAGCAAACAGGAGGTAGATTTAGCATTTCAACTCATTTAGGAATTTTACCTTTTTATTTAGCTGGATTTAATTTAGATAAAATTATTGCTAATATAAATAAAGCAAATAAAGACTGCAAATCAAACCAATATAATAATCCGGCTATAAAAATAGCAGCAATTCTTTTTCATAATTATAAAAAAAATAAAAAATTATTTTCAATATATTCCCAAAACGAAAATGACTATATTGCAGATTGGATTGAACAACTTATCTCTGAATCAACAGGTAAAGAAGAAAACGGAATTCTTCCTATAAAAGATATAAATACCATTTATCCATTAATAAGCTTTTCGTCAAATGAAGATTTATTTACAGACACAAAAATAAACTTAAAAATTGATTATAGTGAATCTTTATTTTATAAATTTCAAATCCTCATGTATGCAATATCAATATTTTGCTCTTTAATAGACATACAACCATTTGATCAACCAAACGTAGAGTCTACTAAAATTACAACTAAATCTTTGCTTGAAACGAAAAATATAGATGAGACAAGTTTTTTAGATAAGTCTAATTTAAGTGCATTAGTTAAAGAAATAAAAGAAAATAAAGGAATTATTTCATTATTAATTCATGGAACTAATATAGATATAGAGCAGAAAAAAAATATAATTAAATCAACTTCTAAGATTTCGTCAGAAAATCAAAGAGTCTTAATCTTTTTTGCTCCAAATTATCTTCATTCTATGGGGCAATTATTGAAAGGTAGCTTCAAAAACATACAAAATTTAGTTATAAATTTACACGGTAACGAGGACCTTAATATCCCAAATTCATTGTACACTCTAAATACATTTGTAAAAAAACAGGGATATTCTGATCATTTAGAATTGATCAAAAATGAAAGGAAATCTCTTTATTTTGAAACAAATTATGAAGAATTAATGAAAAATTTAAATAACTTAATTAATGATTGATAATAAACAAAATAACTTTTTTATAGGACTAGATAATAGAACAAATGTATTATCCTGTAATTTAGAACAAAATCGTCCCAAATCAGCTCTCGAAAAACTTCAAGCAAGTAAAGCTGCAAACTTGATTTTTGATTCATTAAATCAAGCAAATAAAGACAACAACTACTTTATATGGGCAGAACCTAATTTATGCGAAGGAATTTTATTTCAATCAAAAAAAGAAAATATTAAGACTGCTATTGCAATTGAACATATAAATAGAGGTGGCTTAGCAGTACCAAGTGCAAAAGATGCATTAGAAATAATAAATATTTTTGACCCTAATTTGCTAAGCGTTAAAATTTATTTTGAAAAAAACAGAAGTAAATTAGCAGAAGAATTAGCTATAGATCGTTTATTGGGATTAATTGAAATTTGTAATTCTTACAATAAAGGTTTAATTATTGATATAGATTTTAAAAGTAAGCTTGAAAATAATAAAAACCATGAAGAAAAAGAGATTATTATTTCAGGGATAGAAACATTAGTTAATAAAGATATTAAGCCTCAATTTTGGGGAATAAGAAAAAGTGGCGACGAAATATTTGACGAAACTTTAATAGGTTTAGTCAATTTAGAGAATGAATCTAACAATAAGTGTATTCTTGAATATCCACATGCCGATAAGAATATAAATACACACTCAGATTTGAATTTAGAAAACTTCGTTTTGAATGGAGATTTTTTCATGGATTCACTAATAGCTTGGAGTACTAAACAAGCAACAGATCAAGAAACTGTAGAAAAAATTACAAATCAAATAAGCTTAGTTCAAAATAACATTTTCAAGAGCAATCTTACTAAAACTATCTAATTTAAACATGAATGAAGATTCTAGAAATTTAGATAATCTAACAGTATCAGAATTATCAACTTTAGCAGAAAATATACATGAAGAAATTATGGATCTTTATGACAAAGAAGATAGCGATGAAATATTTGAACAAATTGAAGAAAAAACCAGATTTTTCAATGAGGTTAAAGCAATTATTAGAGAATTACATTCAGATGAACGATATCCCAGAGGCGGCTAATCTAAAATAGTCCAAAATTCAATCCAGTTAGAAGGGCCATTATCTGCATCTAATAAAGGTCTATATTTTGCTCCTAATGCCATTACTTCTTTAGGAATAACATTTCCTTCTCTACTTGGGTTATCAAATACTTCTGCAGTCCATTCTAGATAAACTCTATTAGGTTCTCCAGGATTAGTACCGTTGTTATAATACACTCTACATTCATCTCTTTGTCCAATAGATGTATACATGTCAGCTTGCTCTTTTACCAATTTAGCTACGTTAACTGCTTCATATGGTTTAGTCTTGTAGGTTCTTCTAATTAGATACATATTTTCTACTCCTTTATTATTCAATTAGTTAAACAGTATATTCAATTTAATTTAGGGATATAATATTTTAATATTATAAAAATTTTAAATAACAAAGTTTTTTTTCAAAATTTCAGGAGTAAATTTGGCAGATAATATAATCTTAGGTGTAAAAAAAGAGGAAGATCCTTCTGAAAATAGAGTTTCTATAGTCCCAAAAGATATTAAATCTATTATCAATTTAGGTATATCAGTTGAAGTCGAAGAAAATTCTGGGAATAAAGCTGGTTACACAAATAAAGAGTATGAATCATCTGGTGCAAAAATTGTTAAAAAACTTTCTAATAAAGTAAGTATTGTCACAGGGTTGAATGCTTTCTATAATAAAAAATCAGATTTCATAAAAAATAGTTCTGTGATAAGCCTAACTGACGTAAGAACAGATCAAGAAATTTCTAAGATATGTGAAAATAATAACCTTTCTTTATTTGCAATGGAGTTTGTACCAAGAATAGCAAGAGCTCAAAAATTAGATGCTCTTTCTTCTCAAGCATCCATAGCAGGTTATAGAGCAGGATTATTAGCCGCTACGTCTCTGAAAAAATATCTACCTCTTATGATGACTGCAGCAGGTACAATTCCTCCTTCTTCAATATTAGTTTTAGGAGCAGGTGTAGCTGGTTTGCAAGCAATTGCTACCGCTAAAAGATTAGGTGCAGATGTAACAGGTTACGATATTAGATTAGCAGCTGGAGAACAAATTGAATCTTTGGGGGCTAAATTTATATCAGATGAAATTCCTGAAGATACAGAAACTTCTGGGGGATATGCGAAAGAGCAATCTAAAGATACACAAACTTCTCAGCTTGAATTTCTCAAGGAATATATACTAAAATCAGATGCTGTTATATCGACTGCAGCTATTCCCGGAAGAAAAGCTCCAATTTTAATTGAAAAAAGTACAGTTGAACAAATGAAACCTGGTAGCGTGATAGTAGATATTTCTGCCCCCTCAGGAGGTAACTGTGAATGTACTATTCTCGGAGAATCAGTAGACGTAAACGGGACTTTAGTTCATGGCCCCAAAAATTTATCATCTGAAATGGCTTATGACGCATCAATAGTATATTCAAAAAATATTTTTGGTCTATTAGAAATCATGGTAACTGAAAATAAATTAGAAATAAATTTAGAAGATGAAATAATTGATGCTATGTTGGTATTTCAAGATGGCAAGAAAAGAATAGAGGCATAATTTTGGAATTAATATCACTAATAATTATTTTTATTCTAGCCTTATTTATAGGCTATGAAATAATCACAAAAGTTCCTCCTACACTACATACTCCGCTTATGTCTGGTTCAAATGCAATATCTGGAGTAGTAATAGTAGGAGCAATAATAATAGCATCAAATACTCATAGTACCCTTGCTACAATATTTTCTGTCATTGGTGTTGTTTTAGCTACTATCAACGTTGTTGGAGGCTTTCTAGTTACTGACAGAATGCTTGCAATGTTTAAGAAGAGTAAAAAATAAGGAGATTTTTTTGTTAGAAATATCATCAAATATAGAAAATATTCTCTATCTTATATCTGCGTCCATGTTCATACTTGGTATTAAAAGATTAGCCTCTCCTGCAACAGCAAGAAACGGAAATAGACTTTCATCCATTGCAATGCTAATTGCAATAGTAGTTACTGTTTTAAAATACACAGATACTAATTTCCAATGGATTATTTTAGGATTAATAATCGGTTCATTTATAGGTGTGATTTTATCCAAATATGTTCAAATGACTGACATGCCTCAATTGGTTGCAGTTTTCAATGCATTTGGTGGTGCTGCTAGTGCAATTGTAGCCATGTATGAAGTTGTTTTTCAAAGCTCTGTAGATCAAACAACATTTGTACTTGCATCTGTTGCTTTTGCAACAATTGTTGGATCAGTCACGTTTACTGGATCATTCATAGCGTTCGGTAAATTACAAGAAATATTTACAACTAAGCCAATTCTTTTACCACTTAGAAATTTCATAAATGTACTATTAATATTTGCAGTTTTATTATTAGGAATTTTATTATGTATCCCAGAATTTTCAGATGTTAATTACTTATATATATTAGTTGGAATTTCTCTGATTTTAGGAATCCTAATTGTGATTCCTATTGGTGGAGCTGATATGCCAGTTGTAGTTGCATTATTGAACTCTTATTCTGGAATAGCTGGTGCCGGAGCAGGATTTGTTTTAGGAAATCCTGTATTAATAATTTCAGGTTCTTTGGTTGGAGCTTCAGGATTAATTCTTACTCGAATAATGACTAAAGCAATGAATAGATCTCTCTTGAATGTAATGCTAGGAGGATTTGGTTCAGAAGAAGGTTCAAGTTCCTCTGGAGAAGAAGAAACTCGACCTGTAACCTCTTTAACATCTGAAGATGCCGCAATGATTTTAGGATATGCAGAGAGTGTGATTTTTGTTCCAGGATATGGATTAGCTGTAGCTCAAGCTCAACATCAAATCAATGAACTCTCAACTTTATTAAAAGATAAAGGAGTTTCAGTAAAATTTGCTATTCACCCAGTTGCAGGACGAATGCCTGGACATATGAATGTATTATTAGCTGAGGCAAATGTACCCTACGATGAATTAAAAGATTTAGATGAGATAAACAGTGAATTTGACAGGACAGACGTAGCAGTTGTTGTTGGAGCTAATGACGTTACTAATCCTAATGCACGAACTGATAAAACTTCTCCAATATATGGCATGCCTATATTAAATGTAGATAAAGCAAAATCTGTTATTGTACTGAAAAGATCAATGGCTTCTGGATTTTCTGGTGTGCAAAACGAGCTATTTTTTCTAGAAAAAACGAATATGCTTTTTGGTGATGCTAAAGATTCTATAGAAGGAATGGTAAAAGAAGTAAGAGAACTAGACTAAGACTGAGTAGCCTCTTCAACTGACTCTTCTTCTTTGGTGTTATAATTTCTTCCGTTGTACTCACCACAACTTTTACAAATAGCGTGAGGTATTCTTGGTACACCACATTCAGGACAAATATAACCATTAATTTTGGTTAAACCTTTATGAGATCTTTTATTGCCTCTTCTAGCTCTTGTATGTTTCTTTTTGGGTAAAGCTGTCAATTTATTACTTTCTATCAAATAACTAATAATTCATTATAATTTATAAAATTAATAATTGAGACACTAAAAAGGTACATAATTTATTGTGTTTTAAGTTTTTTCCCTAAAATACCAACATATAAAAATGTAACTGAAGATATTAGAAAATTT